>JAEZXS010000253.1 GCA_023442755.1 Pseudomonadota bacterium
GCGGAGGGTCACTCGCGAAACTGGGCATGAAAATGCGCGGCCACCTGGCCAAGGGCACCCCGATCATGGAGGACGTCCTCGGAGCCATTGCCGTTGTGGTGAGTGCCGACGACGGAGCCAACCCGCAGATTCGGCTCGATTCGGTCGGGAAACACGACGTATCGGCCGGTTCTTCGCCCCAGGCCATCATGACCGCACTGGTCGGCAAGCCCCTCAAACAATTGGGCCTGAAGATAAAGGACATCGACCGCTTTGCGACCGAGATGCATAACCCGGAAATAACGGAACCGGCCGGGAGCGGCAATGTCCCGAACACCAACTACCGAATGATCGGCGGACTTGCGGTCATGAACAAGGAAATGCCCGCATCCGACCTCAACGCTTTTGTCAGGCAATACGGCATGCCGGGATTCTCTCCGACCCAGGGGCACATCGCAGCGGCGGTGCCCTTCCTCATACACGCAAGGCGGATGATTCTCGAAGGGAGCATCGAACGCGCCATGTTCGTGGCCAAAGGAAGTCTTTTCCTCGGGAAAATGACCAGGCTGTCGGACGGCATGTCTTTTATCCTCGAACGGAACAGGGGGGAAAGCAATGATAACTGAGGTTTCCAAGGATACTTTTCCGGAAGAAGTGATCAATGCAGCCGAGCCCGTGCTGGTGGATTTCTGGGGTCCTTCCTGCCAGCCCTGCCTGGCGCTTATGCCTTTTGTCCACGAACTTGCCGAGAAGTACTCGGGGAAGGTAAAGGTGGTCAAGGTGGACAGCAGCAAGAACCGCCGGCTCTGCATAGACCTGAGGGTGATGAGCCTCCCGTCTTTTCTCCTCTACCGGGCAGGACAGGAACTGGGCAGGCTCTCGGGGAAGGATGTAAATGAATCAGCGATTTCCGGGCTTCTCGAATCAAAGCTGGGAGCAGCATAGCCGGAGCCATGGACAAGTAAGATCTTACGAAAACCATAAAGGAGCAATCGATGGCTGAGAATTTTCTCAAGGGTAAGAAAGTGGTCTGCATCGGCGAGCGGGACGGGGTTCCGGCCCCTGCTATCGCGGCATGCGTAGAGAGCGCGGGCGCCGAACCGGTTCTCGTCCTGACCCAGTGCTTCGTCTGAACTGCCGCCGGAGCCATGGATCTGGAAGATCAGGTAACGATAAAGAAGGTAGTGGACCAGCAGGGCCACGACGGTGTCGTGGTCGTTTTGGGATCCCCCGATGCGGACAGCGCCGGGATATATGTGGAAACGGTCACCACCGGCGATCCCACCTTTGCGGGACCGCTGGCCGGAACGGCCCTTATGCTGCCCGTGTACCACATCCTGGAAGACAAGCTCAAAGAACTTGTCGATCCCAAGATATACGAAGAGCAGGTGGGAATGATGGAGATAGTTCTGGACAAGGAGGCCATCATCAAGAGCATGGATACATACAGGCCAAAGAGCTGATTCATTTGCAATGCAAATATGGTAAGAGAGGAACAGGCAGTGTCCCGTGGACATGGGCCGAATTGCAGGTAAAACGACTCGGACGCCTACAGGAGACAGTTGGTGAAGACGACACGACCTCTTGACCGAAATTCGCCTGTTCCTCTCTATGTTCAGATCAAAGAACGTCTGATTGAATACATTCGGGAACAAAAGGCCGCACCGCAAGGAGAAGGACCCGCCCGGCTGGTGCCTGAAGAGATACTGACGGAAACTTACGGCGTAAGCCGCATGACGGTCAGGCAGGCAGTTCGGGAACTGGTAAATGAGGGCTTGCTCATCCGCAGGCGGGGTCTTGGCACCTTTATAGTGCCTACCCAGGTAACGGGGCAATTGCGGGAGATCGAAAGATTCAACGACGAGTGGCAGCTCCAGGGAAAGAAGATCAAGGTCAAAACCGCTTCCTTCCTGATTCAGGCTGCTCAGTCGAAATGGGCCGGCCTGCTCGGGCTCGACCGCGAGGCGCCGCTGCTGTACATCGAGCGGCACAGGTATGTGGACGACCTGCCGGTGGCCCTGGATTTTCGCTATCTGCCCGCGGAGCTGTCGGAGTTCGTCAGCCCGGAGACGGTGGAAGCGGAGTCCATCTTCCTGACCCTGGTACGCAAAGGGCACTTCACGATCGAAAAGGCCGACTACGAAATAAGCGCCAGAAAGGCTACCAGGCGTGAAGCCTCATTTTTCAGGATACCCCAGGGTGACCCCGTGCTGTCGCGCGAGCTTGTCATCTATGCAAGCCCCAACAGGCCGGTCATAACGGGGGTCTCGATCTACAGGGCCGAGCTGTTCAAGTATTCCGTCTCGGTGCCTTCCAGGAGCAGTTAGAAACAGGTTGCGCCTGCCTTCCCGGATCACCTATTTGGGAATAGAGATGAAAAGAAGCGATTTGATCATCATCGGAGGGGGACCTGCCGGTCTCGCCGCAGGCCTTTATGCCGCCCGAGGCATGATGGACGTAATGCTGCTGAGAAGCGGCGCTCCCGTGTGCCAGGCTACCACAACGGACTTGATCGAGAATTATCCCGGCTTTGCGACAGGAGTTCGCGGGCCTGAACTTGTACAGCACATGGAGGAGCAGGCAAGGCGGTTCGGCCTCACGATCCTCGACCGGCATGTTCTGGCCGTTGAGCCGAAAGAGGGCGTTTTCGAGGTTGTCACGGATACCGACGCCTTTGAGGCCCGCACTCTTCTGATTGCGACGGGAGCGGTCCCACGCACGGTGGGCGTGCCGGGCGAGGAAGAGTTTCGCGGGCGTGGAGTCTCTTACTGCGCCACCTGCGACGGCGCCTTTTTCACCGGAACGACGATCGCCGTCATCGGAGGAGGGGACGCAGCCGTGAAGGAAGCTATTTACCTCACCCGTTTCGCGTCCAAAGTCCATCTTATCCACCGGCGCGATACCTTCCGGGCTGAACCGGTGCTGGTCCGGCATGCGGCCGAGAACCCCGGAATCGAATTCGTTCTCGACAGTGTCGTCACACGGATTCAGGGCGATGAGCTTGTCGATTCGGTTGTCGTTCGGAATATCAAGAGCGATGAAGAGATGCGGCTCGCCGTGGAGGGGGTGTTCATTTTCACGGGCATCCGGCCGAATTCGGAGTTCGTCTCCAATGTTGTGCGAACGGACGAACGGGGCTTCATCATAACGGATCGGGAGATGGCCACTTCCTGCCCCGGAGTTTATGCGGCGGGCGATGTCTGCTGCAAAAACCTGCGGCAGATCGTCACAGCGGTCGCAGACGGCGCCATTGCCGTGGATTCAATCGAAAGATACCTGGCCGGCATGGAGATCGGGAGTTCGGCAACTTCACATGTTGCCTGACAGGTGGCCCAACTGGTCCTTGGGGGGCCGGGAGAATTAAGATGCCCCCGCGTGGCGGCACGGTTTTCTGACCGTGCCGCCCGTTTTCGGCATCACAGACGGAAGATGTTGACGATCAGAACTGGACGTCGATAGACCGGGTCCTGTCGGCCTCCACGACTACTCCATCCATTGTCTTTTTCTCGCCTTTATCCTCGAGAACCAGGCTGTATACGCCCGGAACCAGCTGAAAGACAGTCCCTTCATTGCGGGTCTGGCTCCGGGTAACCTGTTTTCTGTCCGCACCTTCGCCGGAATAAACCATGCACATGGCTGAAAAGGGTTTCCCGTTCCGGAATGCCTTCACCGTCAAAGCCCCGCCTGAAAATTCCACCACCTTTTCAGTGTTCTTTCCACTCTCGATGGTTATCCCGGCCAGATGGACTTTCGGCTTGTTTGCATCTGTTCCGTTTTCGACTTCGATGTCGTAGGTGCCGGGCATAAGCTGGAAGACCGCGCCCTCGTTGAGGGTCATGGCGCGCGTGACCTGCTTTCTTTCCGAACTCTGGCCGGTATAAACAAAGCACATGGCGGAAAGCGGCTTGCCGTTCCTGACCGCTTTTACCTTGAGCGTCCCGCCGGAGAACTCCAATACTTTTTCAACACTCTGGCCGCTTTCGATGGTTATTCCGGTCAGGGCCACTTTGGGCTTGTTTGCATCCGTATCGTTTACGACTTCGATGTCGTAAGTACCGGGCATGAGCTGGAAAACCGCGCCCTCATCACGGGTCATAGCGCGGGTAACCTGCTTTCTTTCGGAA
>JAEZXS010000296.1 GCA_023442755.1 Pseudomonadota bacterium
GTCCCGCGCTTCGCGGGAGTGGGGCCGCCGAAGCGCCACGTAAGTCACGCAAAGCGTGACGCAGGGGGTGTGGGGGCCGCGGTCCCCACGCTTTGAGCGCCTTTGGTCTTTTGAGAGGATCTTTATGAGCATGGCCATGTTCGTTCAGCACATGCTGAACGGCATCACCCTCGGCAGCCTCTATGCGCTGATCGCAATCGGCTACACCATGGTTTACGGCATTTTGCGGCTGATCAACTTCGCGCACAGCGAGATTTTCATGCTGGGCGGCTACATGGTGTTCTGGGGCATTGTATTGATTCATCTGCCCTGGCCGGTCGCGATGGCGCTTTCGGTCATCGTGGTGGCGGGGATAGGCGTTCTGGTGGATCGGATCGCGTACCGCCCGTTGCGGGACGCGCCCCGCATCTCGGCGCTCATAAGCGCGATCGGCGTCTCCTTTTTTCTGCAGAATTTTGCAATCGTGGTCTTTTCGGCCATTCCGCGGGAGGTGTACCGTCCGCCCTGGCTGGAGAACGCGATCGTGTGGGGAGGCGTGCGGATCCTGCCCCTGACGCTTTTCGTCCCGGTATTGTCGCTGCTTTTGATGCTGGGGCTGGTCTTCATCGTCTACAAGACCAAGCCCGGTTTGGGAATGCGGGCCATATCCAAGGACATCGAGACGAGCTATGCGATGGGGGTCCCGGTAAACCATATCATCGCGCTGACTTTCGGCATCGGTTCCGCTCTGGCTGCGGCATCCGGCATCATGTGGACCCTGCGCTACCCGCAGCTTCAGCCGATCATGGGGATCATTCCCGGCTTCAAGGCTTTTATTGCAGCCGTTGTCGGCGGCATCGGCTCCATCCAGGGGGCGGTGATCGGCGGCATCGGGCTCGGCCTGGTCGAGATCCTTGCCGTAGCGTTCTTCCCCGATCTCGCGGGCTACCGGGACGCGCTGGCGTTCGTTCTGCTCATAGGCATCCTGCTGGTCAAGCCTACGGGGTTGCTGGGCGAGAAACTGGAGGACAAAGTCTGATGGACCGCAACACGAAAATCTGTTTGAACCTCGCGGCCCTGCCAGTTCTGGCTCTTTTCCTCTGGTGGGCCCAAAGCTCTTTGAGCGGCTATTCCGTCCAGATTCTCAATCTCGTTGCCATCAACATCATCCTCGCCCTCAGCCTGAACCTCATCTACGGCTTCACCGGGATGTTCAGCCTCGGGCATGCCGGCTTCATGGCCATAGGGGCTTATGTCTGTTCGATTTTGATCCTGTCGCCCGCCCAGAAAGAGCTGCTCTTCATCCTGCAGAGGGCCTATCCCTGGGTGGAGGGCGCCCATGCCCCGTTTTTCGTCGCGGTGATAGCCGGGGGGCTTGCCGCCACCGTGGCGGGGATTATCGTGGGCATCCCGCTGCTCCGACTCGGCGACGATTATCTCGGAATCGCGACCCTGGGATTTGCGGAAATCGTCCGGGTCCTGGCAAACAACCTGCCCCGGATAACCAACGGCGCGCTCGGATTCAAGGGCATCCCAGACTACGCCAACATCTGGTGGAATTTCGGGTGGTGCGTCCTGACGGTTTACTGCATCGTCCGGATCGTGAACAGCAACTTCGGAAATACCCTCATGGCGATCCGCGACGACGAAACCGCGGCCAAGGCCATGGGCATCAATATCTTCCGGTACAAGCTGCTCTCTTTCACGATCGGGTCGTTTTTCGCAGGGGTGGGGGGCGCGCTTTTGGCGAGCCTTCTCACGACGATCGACCCGAAGATGTTCCTGTTCACGCTCACCTTCAACGTGCTCATGATCGTGGTCACCGGCGGCCTGGGTTCGCTCACCGGCTCGATCCTGGGCTCCATCGGCATCACCATACTCATGGAATGGCTGCGGTTCGTCGAGAATCCCATAGACATCGGCAGCATCCACATCCAGGGGATTCCCGGGATGCGGATGGTCGTCTTCTCCCTGGCTCTCATGGTGGTCATCCTGTTCCGTCGGGAGGGCCTGATGGGGATGCGCGAGTTCAGCTGGGAATGGCTTCTGGGGCTGTTCGGGAAGCGAGGCAAACTGAAATGGCACGCGAGATGATCCTGGAGGCCAGGGGCCTTACCATCCGTTTCGGCGGTCTTACGGCGGTGAACAATTTCAATGCCGGGATCGAAAAGGGAAGCATCGTGGGGCTCATCGGCCCGAACGGGGCGGGGAAGACCACGTGCTTCAACATGATATCGGGTTTCTACAGGCCGAGTGCGGGCCAGGTGGTCTTCGCGGACGGGGACATCACCGGGAAGCCTCCGCACGAGGTGTGCCGCGCAGGGCTGGCCCGGACCTTTCAGAACATCCGGCTTTTCCGGAACGCGACCGTGCTGCAGAACGTGATGGTGGGCTGCCATGTCCGCCAGAAATCACGCTGGTGGCACACTCTTATCTACCTGCCTTCCGCCACGCGCGAGGAAAAGGGGATCCGGGAAAAATCGCTGGAGCTGCTCGCCGTCGTGGGGTTGGAAGACCTTGCGTACGAAAAATCGCGCAGCCTTCCATACGGTGCGCAGCGGCGGCTGGAGATTGCTCGGGCGCTTGCCACCGATCCGAAATTTCTGCTTCTGGACGAGCCCGCGGCGGGAATGAACCCCCAGGAAAGCTCGGAGCTGATGACCTTTATCCGGACAATCCGGGACAAGTTCGGGTTGACGATCCTGTTGATAGAGCACGACATGAAGGTGGTCATGGGGGTATGCGAGAGCATGTGGGTCCTGGACTACGGGGTAACGATCGCGGAGGGGCCGCCGGAGAGCATCAGGAAGAACCCCAGGGTGATCGAAGCGTACCTGGGAGAGGAGAGTTTCGCGGATGCTTAATGTTCGGGACCTTCACGTATACTACGACGGCATTCACGCCCTGAAGGGCATTTCGATCGACGTGCCCAAAGGGCAGATCGTAACTCTTATCGGCGCAAACGGCGCGGGGAAGAGCAGCACGCTGCGCGCCATTTCCGGGATGGTGAAAAACGTCAAGGGAAGCATAGAGTACGACGGGAAGGAAATGATCGGGAAGAGCCCGGTGGACGTCGTGCGAAACGGCATCATGATGAGCCCGGAGGGCCGCAAGATTTTCCCGCACCTGTCGGTTTTGGAAAACCTGATGCTCGGGGCCTACAGCCGCAGCAACCGGGCGGAGATCGAAAAGGACCTGGACTGGGTCTACGACCTGTTCCCGCGACTGCGGGAGCGATGCGAACAGAAGGGCGGAACGCTTTCGGGAGGCGAGCAGCAGATGCTGGCCCTTGCCCGCGCGCTCATGGGGGCCCCGGACCTGATTCTGCTGGATGAACCCTCGCTCGGCCTTGCACCCCTGCTCGTCAAAAACGTCTTCGACATCATTCTGACCATCAACAGGGCCGGAAAGACGGTCCTGCTGGTCGAACAGAACGCCTTCGCGGCGCTCAAGATCGCCCATTACGCCTACGTGCTGGAGGTGGGCAAAATCGTCCTGAAAGGCACCGGGCCGGAGATGATGAAGAATTCCAGGGTGCGGGAGGCGTACCTGGGCGGGTAGTGCGATCCGCGGATTTCCGCAGATGTTTTCGGGGAAATAGAACTGATGGATCGATAGTGAATAGTCTACCCGGTAGAATTCAGGTATGCGAGGGCTCAGAAGTTAATATCCGCAGATTTCGGGGATTTGCGCAGATTTTCGCAGATTTTTTTCGAGAAATAGGCTGAAGTGGAAGATAATTGATCGTGTACCCCGGCAGACTCAGGTATGCTGCCGGGGGTTATGATTTTGCGAGAGAACCAGTCGCCTGTATTCGAGACTTGGCGCTCCGAAATTGATCAACAGCGCCTTTTGCAGCCCGGAAGCCCTCATATAATTAATGACTTGCGCTTCCTCCAGAGGGGAGAGGCGCCGCAGCGCCTTTAACTCGACGATCAAGGAACCATAGCAAACGAAATCCGCACGGTAGGTGACGGCGAGTTGGACTCCCCGGTAAAAAATGGGCATGGGGTATTCCCGTTCGTACGGAATCGCGCGATCCGCGAACTCCCTTTCCAACGCCTCATGGTAGACAGGCTCCAGAAAACCCGGCCCCAACTCGGCATGGACCGCCATCGCGGCGCCGATCACCGCGTAAGACTGTTCATCTTTTACCGGCGACTCATTCACGTTCTTTTCAATCTTTTTGCTAAAGATAATCTGCGAAAATCTGCGCAAATCCCCGAAATCTGCGGATAGTTGCCTTTCCTGCACCAGCCACGGGCCGGGCGCCGCAAATGCAGTAGGTGGCGGCAACCCGGCTTTTAAATAATGAACTACAGCTTCATGATGAAACACAGGGCATAGTAGGGGGGCATTACATTCACAACCTCATCTCCTGCGGAAGATGTATTTCCATGATTATGAGGAGCATTACCTCCTGTATTTTGGTTTGTTGCTGTCGTATCACTGGTATAACTTCCCCATCGAGCGCCCGCGCCTGTTCCTGTACCACCATTCCAATCTGGCCCTTGAGCAACCCCGATATAATGGTTATGCGGATTTTGAATATGAGTATGGGATGGCATTTCTTCCACTGTTAGCACATGGTCCCCTGTAGCATGAACATGTGCTGGAATTGTTATCGAAGAGTTACCCCCAACAGAGCCCTTATTGACTGAGCCACCAGCCCCGAGTACAAACCTTTCTCTCAAATCCGGTGTCCCGTTCTCCCCGTCGCACAGGGCCCATCCACTTGGGGCGGTGTTTCCGGACCACATCATGATTGCGCCCCGTGGGATACCCGGCTCGGAATAAATGAAACGGAGCCCCATGATGTTGGCGCTCGCGGCATTTGTCGTCGTGTTGAAATAGAGCGAAACGTAATCTCCGGGGCTCAAGGGGATGTCCGTCGGAAGAATCGAGGTCACATCTATCTCCGTGAAGACATTCGGTTCGATATTGGCATTTACCCCCGCCTGGTTGTAAGTCCGCTGCGCCACGCCGAAACCATCCCCGGATATTGAAAGGGCAAGGCTGTATGTAATCGTGACAGGTGCAGAACCCTGACCGAGCACAACCACCTTGGCCTCGGGCAGACCGGTGAAATTATCGGGGACCACGAAGCTGAAACGTGTGTACCCGGTGCCGGTCAGGGCCCAGTTTCCCACCACCTTGCTCGAATTCAGGACCGCGGGAGTGACCCACACTTCATTGGCCGAAGCCGTTGCAGGGCACACCTGAGAAACGGCGAGAGCTATCAGAAACAACAAACAGGCAAATCGATTCAGCTTTTTCATTTGGCTCCTCCCTGGCGAACGCTCAAGTGTACTCCGCGCGAAAAAACAAGAAAGCCCGCGGCCAGCAGCAATATCATTGTCGAAGGCTCGGGCACGGTCGAAAAATCGCTCACCGTCAGACCGGCTTTGCTGAAAGCCATGGGATCACCGAGCGCCGAGGTTTCGATGTCCAGCACGACCCTGTACATCCCCCCGACTTGGGCTATGTGGCTCAAAGGGATCGACACAGAGTAGGAACCCTGCGAGGCCCATGTGTCCGGATCGGCCGTGTTGCGGTAAGGGCTGAATGCCGGAACAGTATCGATGTACAGATTCGCAAAGGTCTGTGACCATGCTCCGGCAAGTTCCAATTGATAATGGAAGCTGATGTAGACGTTTGATGCGCTTGTGGTTAAAGGCAGTTCGAAAACGGCGCTCTGAAAATCGTAGTTGTCGCCATATACGATGGAGTTCAGGTCGATCCGCGTAGCGTTTGCCTTGCACAGGTTTGCGGAAAGACTAATGATAATCGAGCATACCAAAACGATCAGGATTCGCATAAGCCTCCTTGCATTGACAGTTTATTGCCAGATAGACTGATTGCCCTATCAATCGAGTCATAAGATGGCACGCAATTTGACGCCACCTGCGTCACATCTCTAGCTCAATAAATCATTTATTATATATATTTGGATTGTGATCTATTGTGTTCGTATTGACAACTATCAGATTATGTCATTATATGAAGGGGGATTTTATCAGGTATGATTTGATGAAAACACCTACTCAATATGCTATATTTTATTCTTTTTATGTGCCATTGCGGTCTATCAAACAACTGCTATCAGCATCCAACAAGGCTCTGGCAATAAGTTCTGTCGGAAGGACGGCAATGATACAGCCGTGAACAGCATTTCGCGCCTGCTTTACACAAGTTTCGCTTTGAAAAATATCACTGGCCGCCCCGGATGACATCGAGCATTTTCATTACTTGCCTTGCATCGGCGCCATCGTACCTGCGCGTCCAGGAAACGCCGCCCTTGACGGGTTTAGCAGGGACACCGGCAACCAGGGTACAATCCGGGAATTTACCTTTTACAATTGAGCCAACCCCCAGGATACTTCCGGCGCCAATTACCGAGTTGCTCCGGATTGTAACCCGCGAGGCTACCCAAACATGTTCTCGAATCGTTATGACCGGATTTTCAGAATAATTGAGAAGTTCGCCACTGTTTATATCGAATATAGCATGATTATCGCCCACGTGAATGTAGGCCTGGGCAAACATGCAGTCATTGCCGATTTCCAGCAAACCGCCGTGATTTATCCAACATTCCACCCCATTGGATGAGACATTATTACCTACAATGGCCTTGCATTTCCCCCACAAGTGAAATATCCATCTGCCGGTACAGCCTGTACCTATAGATAACTCCTGATAAGAATTAGTCACATACAAGGTACAATTACAAAGCGACCTGCATGTTATTCGTACTCCAACCAGATTTTTTGGATTTATTCCAGGTTCCGGGCGTACGAAGGCTATTTTTATCCTTTCCAGGTTGCCTTCCCCACTGATCGGAAAAGTTATCAACCCACTTATTACCCTGGCGTCCTTATTTAAGAAGCATCTATTCGGAAGTTCGGAAATAGGCATTGTCTTGTAAAGTGAGTCAGATAATGTCGGATTGATTTGATCGACATGGTTATTGACAAAAATAGCCTTGTAGCGTCCGCTTTTCCGGAATTCATTAGAGTTAATAAATGCTTGCATCAGATCCGGAAGGGCCGGCACCCTGTCTCTATGGCTTTGAATGACTGCCTCCGACTCCGGTTCCCTCCCCAGGAAAAACCGGTATCCCCAGAGCACTGCATCTCTGCAAACTCCCATTGACGCTTCGCTATCTTTCTGCCCGCGAAAAGAATCGCTCAGACTTTGAATATCATCCTGCGTGCGGATAGAGACAGGAGCTTTCGGATTGGCGGTGTCTTCGGAGTTAACCAAAGCCCGGGCAAGCCCCAAGAGATCATCCGTGGACCTGCTCATTTCGTCAATTCTGGCGTCAGACTCGGGTTCCTTGCCAAGAAAAAACCGATAACCCCAGACAACAGCTTCCCTGGGTACCCCCATGGCATATCCTTTCCAATTGAGCGTGGCGCCGGCACCGAATTTTGCGGGTTCCTTATGCCGGGTTTTCCATAGAATGTGACTCGCGGATTACTGAAAGACCACAATATAAGGATGGATCATGAAGACAGATTCCTGGTTCAACCCGAAAAGCTTTCTTGTAAGATATGAATAGCTTCCTGAACCTTATGAGTATTACTGCATTCGGCTGTTGCCTTTGGAAGGGGATAAATCCTGAACTTATCAAAGTCAATAGGCGGTGCGATGCAGGCGATCCACCTTGCCTCCGGAAAACCGAATAGCACATGCTTCTATCGCAGGAACGGGCGGCGGAAGAGGCTAAAGCCGCTCCCGCCTCCATGCGGCATATTCCGAAACACTCAAACACGGACTGCGGATAGGCGCGTCTCTTTCATTCTTCCCGTGACGTCCCGCGTCCCGTTCATTAGTTCAGCCAACATCGGATCGGTGGGGTAGCGGGATATGGTTGCGAAATACTTCGAGAGATATTTCGAAAGCTCCGCATATTCTTCGACCAGGTCGCCCGCAATGGTGAAGTCGCTGTAGTTGACAACCGCATGGACCTTCCTGCCGAGCGGGGCAAGCATCCTTTCGATAGTGTCCTTTATCCTGCGGATGTCTTCCGGTGTTTTGACGTGGAAGTTCTCGAAGTTCACGAAGAAGAGATTTCCTTTTTCGTGGTAGATAAGCCGGTCGTCGATCGAGAGCGCCAGGATGTCTTCCCTGAGGCCCATGGGTTCGGGCCGGAATATCCTGTGGTCCATCAGGCGTGGAGGGTTTTTCATTACCGGCCTGAAATCCATGAGCGCGAGCACGTCTTTTTCGAGATCGACCCCCGGGGCTATCTCGGTGAGTTCGAGTCCTTCCCCGGTGAGGGTAAACACGCAGCGCTCCGTGACGTATATGACGGGCATTTTCCGCTTCGCGGCATAGTGCCCGCTGAACGTCTTCTGGGCCACCTGCTTGATGAATTTCCGCTCCCGGCCCTCCCGGACGATCCGGACCCGGCCGTCTTCCACCTCGATCTGGAGCCCTCCGGCCGTAAACGTCCCGACGAAGATCACCACCTTCGAACTCTGGCTGATGTTTATGAAACCTCCCGGCCCGACAAAGCGCGGGCCGAACTTGCTGACGTTGACGTTTCCCTCCTCGTCCACTTCCGCCAATCCCAGGAACGCCATGTCCAGCCCTCCTCCGTCATAGAAATCGAACTGGTAGGGCTGGTCGATGAGGCACTCCACGTTGGTCCCGGTCCCGAAGTTGAGCCCGCCGTTGGGCATCCCGCCGATCACGCCGGGTTCTGCCGTAAGCGTCATGCACTCGATGATTCTC
>JAEZXS010000318.1 GCA_023442755.1 Pseudomonadota bacterium
TTCCCTTTTCGGGGCCGGACCCGGCAAATCGGATTTTTACAACCCTTGATCGCACCGGGTCTTTGTTGACGAGCAGGATTGCCCAAAGATTGTCGGGGCGGTGGAGGGCGTAGGCGGAAAGAGACGGGTGTCCGTCCGGGGCATCGATTTTGACCTGCACCGGATAAATCTTATGGGGCTTCGAAGAATCGCCGACCCATTCGCGCGACAGCGTTACGGCGCCATGGTAGGTGGCGGTGGGCGCCAGGATTTGCCGCTTATCGTCGGATAAAAACAGGGTATTGTTCCCCCATGTGTCGCAGTCCGGCCCTTTATACAAAGGAGTGGGTTCAATGCCGTACAAATAGGCGGCGGAAGGCGCTCGGACATGCGTCAGGAAAGTCCCGACCACGTCGGCATTGAAAAGAGCGCCCGGCAGGTCCACCTCTGCTTCGGAGGAAAAGGCCGAGTATCCGTACTCCGTCATGAACATCGGTATGTCGCGGGGCAATCCCTGGTCGTTGAAGCCGGCAAGGGCGTCCGCCAGCATCGCCGGCGCACGGCGCAGAAGGGGAGCAGGCGGTGTGCAGACGTCGTCGAACGGGTACCACTCGAAGGAAAAAAAGCCTAAAGCCCCGGCCCGCCCGCGCCCATCCAGATATGCAAGAAACCGCTTCAGGAACGGCTGGTCGGGTGCAACGGCCGTCCCCGACCACGCCATCATCGATTCATCCCGTATCGACTCAAAGGAAGGTCCACCCGCGAGTACGGCCGGAGCCGCCGCCTTTATAGCGTCCGCAGCCTGCAGATACAATGCCCCGTAGTCTTCCGGCGAGGCATACTGGCCGTCGGGTTCCTCACCCAGCTCTATCCCTTTCACCGGATAGCCGCGCCGCACCAGGTAGCGTACCAGCGCCGCCGCGTTATCCGGGGTGTCGTAGAGTACTCCGACGGGAAGGAGCATCGGCAATCCCTGGGTTATCCCGCTGCCGAACACCCGGTCGATGCCGGGCTGCTCGATTTCCGGGTCCAGGTCGCAGGCCCGGTGCCAGGGGTCCGTGGAAGAAACGAAGAACCGGGTCTGACCCTCCCGGCCGGCTGCGTGCCGCACAGCATCCTGAAGATGCCCATCGGCATCGAGGCTTCCTATAAAGATTTCCCGCACGGCATATCCGAGTGAATCCCGCGGATCGTTCTCGCCCGGCGGGGCGGTTGCGGACGATTCTTCCATCAGCACGCGGAAATACCGCACAGGGACGGGATCGGCGGCCAGGCGGAGCGTGGCATCCTCCCCGGCGCCGTCATGGAATGTACCGGATGGGAAAGTTTGCCAGCTACCCCGGGAATGTGCTCCCGGGTCCTCCGGGTCTTCACCCTCCCAGTACTGCACCACATAGCGCACCGCATAGGGCTGCCCCCATGCAATGCGAACGGCGTTGACCGGCATGCGGTCTCCCAGGTCGGCGATCACCCACTGCGGGTGCCGGCTGTTGTCCTCCCCGGTGTAGCGGCGGTCCAGGTAAGGATTGCTTTTCCAGAAAGTGTCCGGATCCCCGTCGGCCAGCCGCGAATAACCGTTTTCTTCCGCCTGATCGATTGTATTTCCGCGGCGCGGCAGCCTGTACCCATAGGATTCCAGGACAGGTTTGCCCGGTTGATCTTCCGAGGTCCAGTACCCGCACTGCTTTTCGGGGTCGCTCCAACTGCCTTTCGGATTCCAGTGCCAGGCCTCGCCGGCCAGTTCCGTGCGTAGGCGATAGCTGATCGAATGCAGGCCGGTGGAGCGCATGGCCTCCAGAGTTTCCGGGCTGAAAATGGCGGCGCTGTCTCCGAGGGAGTGGCCATCGACAGCGGCGCCCAGGGCTGTATCGGGAATAAACGTGTTAACGGGGCCGGTTTTCAGGTCCACTACTATATCGACCGGTTTCCCCGCAGCATGTCCCGAAAGAGGGTCCAGGCACGTAAGGGCTACCAGGAGCATCCCTGCGCCATGGCGGAGACAACAGGTCTCCTGTATTTTCCGGAAAAGATTCCGGAGAAAGCAAAATGGCTTTGATAAAGATCGCAAAATCGGTCCCCGCCCCGATATCATCATGACTCGCACCGTTCCATTTCGTTCGCCTTTCGCAAGACGCCGGATTGCCGGAATTCTTTCAGCTCATCCGGAGCAACCGGCGCCGCCCCCCGATGTCGATGATTTCGACCATATCACATTACGGGCCATAACAAGATTCCAAGCTGCCGTTCACACGGCATCATCTTCAGCAAAATTTTTCTTACGCCATTTCCGTGCGCGCCCGGTCGTTGACATTGTGATTCCCCACGGTTATGTTTCGGCGCCTTTGGCTTAATCCGGCCTTACTCGACCGGCTCAATTTATACACAGCGCCATAAATAATCGCGCAATAATGCAAACACCGTCATTCCGGCGTAATCACGCGTTCCGCGTGAGGAATCCAGTGGTTGTTAAGTGATTAATGCCTGGCCCCGGCGCCTGCCCCGGACCTGATCCGGGGGTCGCCGGGGCGACGTTACGCGCAAAGCTTATCTTCGGTATGTATAAAAGCTCGGATTCAAGCCGGGCAATCATCGATTTCGGAATTGTTTTGAGATATGTCGCAGTCAATGAACAGCCGGGATGATCGTTCACAGGGAGCGTCCCCCCGGCCGGCTTCTTCGAATTATACGAAACCCGTATTTTTTGACCCCAATCACAAGCGTTGGCCGCGTCTGCGAATCGGAATGACGCTTTTCGCCCTGATACTGACCGTGCTCATGGGAACGCTCATGGTGAGTATCCTGGTCGGTCCCGTGCTGCCGTCCCTTGACCTGCCCAGTGTAAGTTTTTTGCCGCAAGGCATTCACTCCGTGCCTGACGTTCCGAAACTCTCTCCGGACCATATGCTGACGCATCGCGAACGGGCATTGGAAAATGCCAAGTCAAAGCTGGTTCGCGAGCGGGAGCGCAATCTGAAGCAATTGCTTGCCAAGGCTCAAAAGACTCCCCTGGATTCTTCCAAGCAGCAGCTGTCTGTCGGTTTTTTCGTAAACTGGGACGACTCCAGTATGAGTTCGCTCAAACAGAACCTGGACAGTCTGGATATGGTGATTGCCGAATGGCTGCACCTTGCGGATGATAAGGGAGCACTGAGGGAGGACGATCCCGGTCGTCAGCTCCAGGCTACCGAATATATCCGCTCACGTCGTCCGGACTTCCCGATCGTCGCCCTGGTAAACAACTGGAACGGCAAGGAATGGGAAAGCGAAAAACTGAGCCGTATGCTCGCAGACCCCGCGGCGCGCAAGCGCGCCATAGAACAGATGATCGCCTATGTGGAGGGCCGGCACTTCGCCGGGATCAGCATCGACTTTGAAAGCATTGCTCCCAAGGCGCAACCCGATTTCCAGCGTTTCGTGGCCGAACTCTACGATGTAGTCAAACCAAGGGGGTTATCGTTATCGGTAAACGTTCCGGCCAACGATCCTGCGTTCAATTACCGCAAACTGGCTCGCAGCGCCGATTACATCATCCTCATGGTCTACGATGAGCACTGGTCGACCGGCGCTCCCGGTCCAATAGCCAGTTTGAACTGGTTTGCCGATGTACTGCACCGGCGCCAGCGAGATGTGCCCGCCAAGAAGATGATCGTGGCCATCGGCAACTACGCCTATGACTGGGAGGCCGGCCACCACGCCGAAGAGCGCAGTTTCGAAGAAGCAGTGCTCACCGCCAAGGAATCTGAGGGCAATATCGGCCTCGATCCGGAATCGCTCAATCCCACCTTCGACTACTACGACGATGCCGACCATATCCACCATGTGTGGATTCTGGATGCCGTGACCGCATTCAATCAGCTGGTAATCACCAGCTCGATACAGCCGGGAGGCATCGCCGTTTGGCGGCTGGGGAGCGAAGACCCTGCATTATGGCGGGTTTTCGGCCAGAATGGCCCTCTCGATGTCGAACGGGCCGCGCAGTTGTCCAATATTCACTTCGGGTATGGACTGGACTACGAGGGCAGCGGAGAGATCCTCCAAGTCACTGCCCAACCTCAGTCGGGAAGCCGGGACCTCAAATTCGACCCGAAGCGAAACCTGATCGTAGCCGAACGTTTCACGGTTTTTCCGTCGCCCTATGTAATTACCCGCTATGGCAGCCTTGCGCAGAAAGTCGCCTTGACCTTCGATGATGGTCCCGATCCACGGTATACGCCGCCAATCCTGGATGTTCTGCAAAAAGAAGGAGTGCCTGCAACCTTCTTTGTCGTCGGCATGAACGGCGAATTGCATCCTGACCTGTTGCGTCGCGAGGTGGGCGAAGGACATGAAATCGGCATTCACACTTTTACCCATCCCAATATCTCGCTCATCTCCCCCGCGCAGTTCCAGCTTGAACTCTCGGCAACACAACGCCTGCTGGCTGCCGCAGTGGGCCGCAATTCCGTGATGTTTCGCCCGCCTTTCGGCACTGACAGCGAGCCGGAGACCGTCGATCAGCTCCGCCAGGTCGAACTGGCAAGCAAACTCGGATATGTCATAGTCGGCATGCAGATCGATCCGGACGACTGGCAGCGCCCGGGAGTAAACGAGATCGTGCGCCGGACCGTTGCGGCGGTAGAAAGCGGCGAGGGCAACATCATATTGCTCCATGATTCCGGCGGCGACAGAAGCCAGACGGTGAAGGCACTGCCTTCGATAATCAAAGTACTGCGCAGTCGCGGTTTCCAGTTTGTCCCCGTATCGGAACTTCTGGGCCGGAGCCGGGATCAGGTGATGCCGCCTCTGCCGCCCGAAAGCTTTTGGCGCATCTGGACAGACAGGCTGGCATTCGGTTTTCTCAGCCTGGCGGCAACCACGATCCAATGGCTGTTTCTGCTGGGCATAGTGCTGGGGATAGCACGGCTGATATTCATTGGAGTGCTTGCCGCTTACCAGCGCTGGGCAAGAAGCCGCGCAGTCTTCGATCCTGCGTACTCGCCTTCCGTGGCTGTAGTGATTCCTGCTTATAATGAGGAAAAGGTAATTGTACAAACCATTACTTCGCTGCTTGCCTGCGAGCTTCCAAGGGAATTCGAGATCATCGTTGTAGATGACGGTTCCAGCGATGCCACTTTCGAAACAGCGAGTCGCGCCTTCGCCAAACATCCCAGGGTAAGAGTGTATACCTTGCCTAACAGCGGCAAGTCTGCGGCACTCAATTTCGGGATTGCGCAGACTCAGGCGGAAGTAATAGTGGCCCTGGATGCGGATACAGTCTTTGCCCGTGACACAATCTCGAAGTTGGTGCGGCATTTCGCCGATCCGAAAATCGGCGCCGTAGCAGGAAACGCCAAAGTGGGCAACCGGATCAATCTGCTCACCCGCTGGCAGGCGCTGGAGTACATTACCAGTCAAAACCTGGACAGGCGCGCTTTCAGCGTTCTCAACTGCATCACGGTAGTGCCCGGTGCGGTAGGCGCCTGGCGGCGTGAGCTGATCCTTCGTGCCGGCGGCTTTGACCGGAGTACCCTTGCGGAGGATGCCGACCTTACCATGGCTATTCGAAAACTCGGCTATGCGATTGTATACGAGGATGAAGCCATAGCTCTAACCGAGGCCCCGGATACCGTGCGCGGATTTATCAGGCAGCGCTACCGCTGGATGTTCGGTTCCATGCAGGCGGCCTGGAAGCATCTCGACGCATTGTTTCGCCCACGCTTCGGCGCGCTGGGATTCGTCGCTTTGCCCAATCTGATGATCTTCCAGGTGCTTTTTCCTTTGATTTCACCGGTAATGGATATGCTATTGATCGGGTCCCTGGGGATAACGGCCATAAACTACCGGCATCACCCCTCGGACTTTTCCCCGGAGTCCCTGCAGCGAGTGGTTTTCTACTATGCTTTGTTCCTGGCGATCGACTATCTGACTGCCGTCCTGGCATTCGCTTTGGAGCACAAGGAAAGCTGGTTGTTGCTCATCTTTTTGTTCTGGCAGCGCTTTTTCTACCGTCAGTTGATGTATTACGTTGCAATCAAAAGCACCCTGAACTCCTTGAGGGGAGTGCGGGTGGGCTGGGGCAAACTGGAACGAAAATCCACGGTGCAGGTCGAAAGCCAGTGTCTGCGATAAAGCAGACCAGACTGGATTCCGTTATTTTGTGAGAGCGGTCCCGCCCAGGCGTATGGCCGTCAAGTTAGTAGAAGCTTGCTATGTTGAGGTAAGGCCGCGAAGGAAAAGATTTTCCTTAGGCAGTGTTGCTGCGGGAGCGCCTTCCAGCCGCGATGCGTTGTCTTCGGAGGTGCGGATTGATCTTTTCCCACGCGAAGGCGCGAATCCCGCGAAACGCGGGAGCGAAGAAACGCCAAGGCGCCAAGTTGTTTTTCTCGTTCCCATGCTGTGCGTTGCTGTGCGTGGGAACGCATACAGAGCCTGCCTGCGGAATTGGTTTCTTTTTCAACGCAGCCGCGAAGAAGAACCAACTGTAAAGAAATACGAAATCATTCCAGTACTTGTGATCGCGGTCCCGCCCAGTCGGGACCGCGATCATGGCAACCGGAGGACACAAGTACGGCCGGGTCATGAATTCTTTTCTTCTCGCGCGAAGACGCGAAGACGCGAAGAAAAGCCTGGGGAAAATGAGTTCAGGCTGCCTGAAAAGATTCTAAAGGATCGAGGCTGGAAGCCTCTCAGACTGTTGAAAAAGCCCCCAATCCGTCGCCCCGACGAACCCCGGATCGGGTCCGGAGCAGGCATCTGGGTCCAGAAGTGCTTGAAAACACTGGATTCCTCACGCGAGACGCGTGATTTCGCCGGAATGACGATCACGATGATTTTAGAGTTTGTCATCAATCTGCCCCCGGCTTTCGAGACTGTGTCATAATCCAAACAACGATAAAAAATGCAAGCAAAAGTGGGAATAAAGCCTGGTGCCCGGCCTTCGCCGGGATGAGTGCGCCTGGGAGCAGGCGCGATCTGAGAGGTGCAAGTCCTCTCTCGGGAGATGTCCACTCCCGATAGCCAAAGGTAACTGCGTCG
>JAEZXS010000359.1 GCA_023442755.1 Pseudomonadota bacterium
AAGCGGATAGCAGGCCTGCGAGGTATTTGCCGCGTCGACGAACCCTGTCGAGGCGCAGGAACGGGAAAGCTCCTCGATCGTCACGGCGCAGGTCACAAAATCGGACCCGGCGCCGCCGTACTCCTCCGGAAAGGGGACCCCCAGCATATCCTGTTCCGCCAGGAGCCGGACGTTCTCGGCAGGAAAAGATGACTCCCTGTCGACCGCTTCCGCGGAGGGTTCCACGTATTGTTCGCAAAACTCTCTCATGTTTGCTTTGATGAGCTGTTGTTCTTCCGTCAACTCCAATTCCATAACGGCCTCCGGCTACCGCAGCAGTTCACGGGCAACGATCAGACGCTGGATTTCGCTGGTGCCCTCATAAATAGTGGTCACACGCGCATCGCGGTAGAAGCGCTCCACGGGAAATTCCTGCGTCAAGCCACGATCGCCCAGGATTTGAACGGCATCGTGGCAGGCGCGATTCGCCGCCTCCGTAGCATACAGCTTGGCCATGGAGGCCTCCCGGGCAAAGTATTGCTTCCGGTCCTTGATGAATGCCGCTCTCAGCAGGAGCCATCGCGCCCCGGTGAGCCGCGCGCTGTCTTCGGCGATCAGGCCCTCAACGGCCCGGCGGTTCTCCACGCGCGTCTTCCTGACGTATTCCGCCGCGTAATCGACTGCGGACAGGCCGATGCCGAGAGCCATCGACCCAATGCCGATGCGTCCTCCGGCAAGCTCGGATGCGGCGATACGAAACCCGTCGTTGAGGGTTCCCAGGAGATTTTCCTTCGGGACACGGCAGTCGTCGAATATTACCTCATTGGTCGGAGATGCGCACTGACCAAGTTTCTTTTCTTCGTGCCCGACCCGGAAGCCGGGAAACGAGGGTTCCACCAGGAAGGCGCTGATTCCTTTGCCCTTCTTCGCCTCTTTGTCGGTGACCGCCCACACGACATAGACGCCGGCGAATTCCGCACTGCTGATAAAAATCTTCTGCCCGTTGAGCACGTAGCTATCGCCGTCCGCAACCGCGCTCATGCGCATCGAAGCGGGATCGGAGCCCGCGACGGCTTCGGTAAGCGCGAAGCCGCCCGCCGAGAACTCTCCGGAACACAGCGGAGGGATGTATTTCTTTTTCTGCTGCTCGCTACCGACTGCCTCGATCACCTCCGCGACCATGTTGGTCACCGATGTGGTCACGGCCGTCGAGGCACAGCCCCGGCCCAGTTCCGTCATGACAAGGGAAAATGATACGGCATCCGCGCCGGTCCCTCCGTATTGCGGATCGGCCGCGATCCCCATAAAGCCCTGTTCGGCCAGGCTTTTGAGAATGGCTTTGAGTTTTTCCCGGTCCTTGGTCAGGTCCAGGTACGCCGCCGCCGGCCTCAGTTCCAGATCGACGAATTCTGCGGCCCGGTCCCGCAGCCTTGTTTGAACATCGGTCAGTTCAAAGTCCATGCGTCACCACCGATCAGTAAGTGTAGAATCCGCGACCCGTCTTGCGCCCGAGCCAGCCTGCTTCCACGTATTTGCGCAGGAGCGGGCACGGCCGGTATTTCGAATCGCAGAAACCGTTGTACAGGGTCTCCATTATTGCGAGACAAGTGTCCAGTCCGATGAGGTCTGCGAGGGCCAGGGGCCCCATCGGGTGGTTCATTCCGAGTTTCATGACCGTGTCGATGTCCTCGCAGGTGCCTACCCCGTGATACAGGGTGTAGACCGCTTCGTTGATCATGGGCATGAGGATCCGGTTGGAGATGAAGCCGGGATAGTCGTTGGAGAGAGCGGGGGTCTTCCCGAATTTTATGGACAGGTCCCAGGTTGTCTGAAAGGTTTCATCCGAAGTGGCGATGCCGCGAATTACCTCGACCAGCTTCATCACGGGCACAGGGTTCATGAAGTGCATCCCGATGACTTTCTCCGGCCTTTTGGTCTGGTTGGCGATCCGGCCGATCGGGATGGAAGAGGTATTGCTGGCCAGGATGATCTCGGGGCGGCAAACCGTGTCCAGCTCGCGGAAGATCCCGAATTTTATGGATTCGTTCTCGCTTGCGGCCTCGACCACGAAATCGGCGGCAGCCAGGTCTTTCAGGCTGGTACTGGTCTTGAGCCGTGAGAGCGTCCCATCCTTTTCGTCGGAAGTGATCTTGCATTTTTCTACGTTCTTGGACAGGATTTTAGTGATGTTCTTCAGCCCGCGCTCGACGAACTCATCCTTGATGTCGTTCATGATAACCTGAAGGCCGCTCATCGCGGCAACCTGGGCAATGCCGCTGCCCATCTGGCCCGCACCGACAACTCCAAAGGTCGTTATTTTCATTCGAAATACCTCCTTCTGAATTTTCCGGTTACTGCCTCTTGACTATCATCGCCACGGCTTCGCCGCCTCCCAGGCACAGAGTGGCAAGCCCTGTCTTTTTTTCCGACCGCTCCATCTCGTGCAGCAGGGTAACGAGCACCCGGCATCCGCTGGCTCCAATGGGATGCCCCATCGAAACGGCGCCACCGTTGACGTTCACCTTTGCGGGGTCGAGCTTGAGTTCTTTCATGACGGCGACGGTCGAACCGCTGAACGCCTCGTTCACCTCGAAAAGATCGACGTCGTTCAGCCCGATCCCCTCTTTGGCAAGGCACTTGGGTATCGCCTGGATGGGAGCCACCAGGACGTATTTCATATCGATGCCGCTGGAGGCCTGGGCGCCAATCGAGGCCACCACCCTGCAACCCAGCTCGTTCGCTTTTTCCCGGGACATGACGACCACTGCCGCCGCCCCGTCGCTGATTACGGAAGCATTTCCCGCCGTGGTCACTCCGCCCTGCTTGAAAGCGGGACGCATTTGAGCGAGCTGTTCGTAGGACGTCTCCCGGGGACACTCGTCCAGGCTGAAAACCAGGCTCTCTCCCTTGCGCTGAGGAAGCTCGACGGGAACGATCTCCTGTTCGAACCTGCCCGAGCGGATCGAAGCAAGCGCCCTTCGGTAGGATTCGGCCGCATACCTGTCCTGATCTTCACGGGTAACCCCGTACTTTTCGCAGCACAGCTCGTTCGAAATCCCCATGTGGAAATCGTTTACGATGTCCCACAACCCGTCGTGCACCATGTGGTCGTGGAGAACCCCGTCGCCCATGCGGTAGCCGCTGCGCGCCTTGTCCAGGTAAAAAGGAGCCATGCTCATATTCTCCATTCCGCCTGCAACCACGATATCGGCATCGCCTGTCCTTATCGCCTGGGCGGCGAGCATGACGGCCTTCAGACCCGATCCGCAGACCTTGTTAACGGTGATGCATTCGGCCTCCCATGGCATCCCGGCCTGGATGGCCGCCTGTTTGGCGGGGTTCTGGCCGTAGCCGCACGGCAGCACCATCCCCATGATCACTTCGTTAACCAGCTCTTTTCCTATCCCGGCCCGCTTCACAGCCTCTTCGATCACCAGGCTCCCCAGCCTGGTGCCGCCAATTGCGCTGAGGGACCCGTTGAAACTGCCGAGCGGCGTGCGAACGGCGCTGACGATAACCGCTTCTCGCATGGATGTCTCCTTCCAGTTGGTATTGATCGATCCGGTTACTTCTATCAGGCTTGTTACGGAATCGGCGAAAGAGAACGGCAAGTTCCCTGCCCCTGTCGGCTCGGGGAAAAGGAAGGATAGCAATTACGAACGGAAGATGATGTCAGATGGAGCAAAACTGGGGGCACGAGCAGCCGCAGGCACGGGGAAAGCCGAGAACAGCAGTAATCTTTACCTTATCAAAAGCATGAAACGATATCAAAAGGAAATTTCCCGGCAGACGGAACCATTAAACTGCCGTCACGCGCATTCAAGCCCTGCATCCCGAAGCTTCTTTAGAACGAACTCGCCCGGCCTGGCTATCACGAAGGTCTTTCTCCTGGACTGCTCCCCCTGTATGAGCTTGATTTCCGTTTTCGCCACCCCAAGCATCTTGGATAAAAAGACGACGCACTGCTTGTTTGCCTGCCCCTCCACGGGCGGAGCGCAAATGCGAATCTTCAGCCTGTCCTGGAATATCCCGGCAAGCCCGCTCTTCCCCGCTCCCGGTTGAATGTAGGCGGAAAGCACTGTCATATTTTCCTTTTCAGACAGGAAGGGGAGGCAGTTTTCCATGATTTCCGGGTCGTCCTTTCGTTTTACAGGCCTTATTATGCCCATACCAGACAGTATTGACAGGCTTGGGTGAGTACAATATAAATCTTTTTTGGCCGTTTCTATCTATGGGTCTTTCGGGTGGAAACATAAAATCAAATTCTTATTTTACCAGATCAGACATTTGCTGCAACAACATGGTGTCTGCAGCCATTTTGATCCGCACGAATCGAGGTACTTCGATGAAAGAGAACCGAATAGTTGCCCTGCTTGCATTTTCTCTAGCTTTGGCTCTGATTTCGCTTCTGTCGCCTTCTGCTGCCATGGCTGTCGAATTCTCAGCCGATATGGTAATCCAGCCCAAGGGCGACCAGGCCATGACCGGTAAAATCTTCGTCAAGGGAGATAAGGTCAGGCAGGAAACAACAGAGGAAGGCGAAACCCAGATCATGATCATCCGCCCCGATAAGAAGCTTACCTGGATGATCACTCCCGAAGAAAAGACCTACATGGAAATGCCTTACCAGTCCGAGGACAAGACCTTCGAAGAGTGGACCGCGGACAAGGAACAGAAATCCAAGTTCCTCGGCGAGGAAAACGTTTCCGGCATAGCATGCAAGAAGTTCGAAAGCGTTGAAGACGGCGAGAAGACCTACTTCTGGATCGCCAAACAATTCCCCTTCCCGGTAAAAGTGGAAGATGCCGAAGTTACCATGGAATACAAGAACATAAAGGAAGGCAACATCGCCGACTCGCTCTTCGAGCTGCCGGCAGGCTATGAAAAGATGTCCATGCCCGTAGTCCCCGAAAAGGACTGATGGATACGGCAAGACCCAGAGCAGGCTCCGCACAATTCGTAAATTTATTGCGGGCGGGACCTCCACCGGGGGACCGCCCCGCATATGCATCGCAAGTTTTCGACCATAAGATTTCGCCAGGGTAGCGTTCTGTACCATCAAACTTCGTTTCAGGCACTTCATCCGGTTACCTGAACACGGCTCATCCTCCTCGGCTCTCACGCTCCGCGCCCGCGGGACCGGGTGTTATCGATTCTGGCTTCCAAGGACGGTCGGCATGACAAGGAAATCGAAACTTTCCCCACGGCAGTGTGTGGCGTCCACAAGGGAGAAGAACTCGGCTACCTGCTCTCAGGAGAGTTACAGGTGGAAATAGACAGGGAAACCTACACGGCCGCAGAGACTGCATCTATCTTCGTTCCGAAATCCCCGGCCGCTGGAAGAACAACGGGGATGTACCCGCAAAACTGTTGTGGGTAAAAGTCAGGCCGTAACGATTCTTCCCTTCAGTGCACGATCCAGACGGCCTTCTCCCGGGCCAGTTGCAGCACCTTGCTGCTGACCCGCCCCATGATGAACTCGTCCAGCTTGGATAATCCCCTTTTTCCCAGGACGATTGTCCCATATCCACCTTCTTCGGCTTCCTTCACAATTGCCGCCGACCGGCTGATCGCTTCGTGTATCATCCTGGTTCTGATCCGCTTCCGGTCTGCCCCCCTTTTCTCCAGTCGGGCGACACACTCCTCGAGATAAGACTCCATGCGATCTTCCGTGATCCTGAGTTCCCTGTCCGCGCGCTCCATCCAGTCCTTGCCTTCCTGGATGAGGAGCAGGCACCGGATGTCGGGTTCAAGCAGGCTCAATCTTCGGCTGACGTGTACGAGAAGAATTTCCGGGTGTTTTTCTCCAAACATATCGATTACATGGTCCAGGGC
>JAEZXS010000017.1 GCA_023442755.1 Pseudomonadota bacterium
ACTCCACGTTGCGAATCCCGGCGTCTTCCACTTTCTGCCTCGCTTCGGCTATAGATTTTTCCGAGATGTCGATGGAGGTGATCATCGCATCGGGACTGTTCCGGGCAAGGGTGATCGTCTGGGCTCCGACGCCGCATCCCGCTTCAAGGACCCTGCTGCCTGCAGGGTACGCGGTATCGGAGTGGAGCAGATCGACCAGTGTGGATGCCTGATCCTGCAAACGTATATTTTCCCTCGAGTCGTATCCATGAACATATGCCTTGACCATAACAATGCCTCTTAAGAAAAGAAAAGGGCGGATAATCTTCGGCTGCTGTGTGCGGAGCGGCCGGTGCATGGCTCGGAGATAAAATTGGCAAAGATCATTTTTACAGTTTTCTTTCAGCAATTGCATCTTATATTGTTGCCTATGTGCGACCTCCTAGTAAATATCATCGAATACGGAGTAATACGGAAACCCTGAGCATATCCTGAACTGATAACTGATGTGCGCGCTTATCCGCCCGGCCGTTTCGAGTTTCGGTCCCCGAGCGATATCCTGTACCGGAGTGCCGGCCGGTTCCGGCAATCGTGCAGGCGTGAACGAAGCCGGGCGCGGGTAGGCAACAGACTGTCTTGTTTTGTCCCTTTTTTCCTAATACAATTAGAGATGCCGCTTTTTGTGAAAACTGCGTATGTGAGAGGGGTATCTTGGAAAGGTCCGTAAAGGCAAAAAGGAAGACCAGCTATTACCAGATTCTGGGGATTTCTGTTCGCGCTACTCAGGACGAGATCAGGGGCGCATTCCGCTACCTTGCCATGAAGCTCCACCCGGACCGCAACCCTGAGGATCCAAGGGCGGCAGAGCGATTCCGGGAAGTATTGAGCGCGTATGAAACCCTGATAGACCCGACCGCTCGCGGAAGGTACGACAGGATAAACGGATATCGCAGGGAGAAGAAAAGGCCCCGGCATCGTCCCGACCAGACCTCCTGGACCGACCTGCATGCCCAGGGCGGCGGCGAAGCGGCATCGTTCGACGAGATATTCCAGGACGTGTTCGGGATGGGGCGCCCCCAGGTCAGGACGCAACATGCCTGCGACCTCAGGTTCGATATCCAGGTACCCAGGAGCACTCTGGGGGGCGGGAGGCATGAGGATATCAGTTATGGGCGGCTGGTATTTTGCCGAAATTGTAATGGAAACGGCAGCCGCGCCGGATGCGGCGTTTGCGGCGGCAAGGGGGAGTATGAAGAGAAGTGCTCGCTGCGCGTCTGGATCCCTCCAGAAGTGGAAGATGGATCGCGAATAAGGATTTCCGGTGCCGGCGATTCCCCCTATCCCACAAGCCCGCCGGGTGACCTCGTGGTCCTGGTTCATGTGGTGGACCACCGATAGCAGAGACACGTTTCTCGCGGAATGCATCGAACAGGGGATGAAATGGCAAGTTCTGATGAATTGACGCACATTGACTCGCAAGGCCGCCTGAGAATGGTGGATGTTAGCGAAAAGGCCGCCAGCTGGCGTGAAGCGAGGGCTGAAGCAGTAGTGAGCCTGGCCAGCGAAACGTTGCAGCGGATAACGGAAGGCAGCATGCCGAAGGGGAATGTGTATGAGGCCGCACGGCTTGCGGGGATTATGGCCGCAAAAAGAACGTGGGAGCTTATTCCGCTTTGTCATCCGCTCCAGCTCACCGGGATTGAAGTTGACTTCATTCCCGAACCTGCAGCAAACGAAATCAGGATTTGCGCGCGGGTGAAGACCAACGACAGGACAGGCGTGGAAATGGAGGCCCTCGTGGCCGTGACTCACGCAGCATTGACAATCTACGACATGTGCAAGGCGATTGACCGGGGAATGACTATTCGGGAAGCCCGACTTACCTTCAAGAGCGGCGGAAAGAGCGGTACATTCGAGCGCGCTTGAGTCGGTCGATCATTTCTCTTTACTCTTTTTGGCGATCATGTTAGTGAATAACGTTTCAATTTTGCCAGGGGAGTGTTGAAAATGGATAAGGAAACGCAGGCATACTTCAAAGAGGTTCTCCTTAAGCGGCTTGAAGAGCTGTATTCGGAGGCGGAAAAAACCGTAGCCGGAATGACCGACAATGAAGAAAACTTCCCTGATCCGACGGACCGTGCAACACTCGAGTCCGACCGGAACTTTACGCTCCGCATTCGGGACCGGGAACGCAAGCTGATCCTGAAGATCCGAGAGGCGCTCCAACGTATAGAAGACGGCGAGTTCGGCCAATGCGAGGAGTGCGGAGACGATATCGGAATCGAACGGTTGAATGCCCGGCCGGTGACCACCCTGTGCATCGAGTGCAAGCGTAAGCAGGAGTCGATGGAGCGCGCAAAAGGTGCATGATCAATGGGGCTGGGTTGCCCCTTCAACTCGGACGACGTCGCCGACCCAGACCGTCTCGAGGCCTCCGTCGTCCTGGAGGAGCATTAAGGCCCCTTCGGGAGTGAATCCCTGAGCTTTCCCCTTGAGTTCACGGTCCCCGCATACGATTGTCACCGTCCGTCCCAGGATACCGGAGAGTTTTTCCAATTGTGGAATTAGGTTAGAAAAGCCCTTTTCGAGAAATTCCTGATAGTCCTTCTCGAACTGCTGCAGAAACTCCAGGAGGAGATGCTGGCGTTTCACTGCGGCTCCCATTTCTATCGAGACGGATGTTGCAGGATAGCGAAAAGGTCCCGCCAGTTCTTGCTCACTGTAGTTGACGTTGATCCCTATCCCTATGACTATGAACCTGGAATAATCCTGGTCGGATTGCATCTCGGTAAGAATTCCTGCCGTTTTCTTTCCGCTTATCAGGACGTCGTTGGGCCATTTTATGGAAGCCGGGAGTTCGAACCTGGTCCTGAGCACTTTTACCAGGGCCAGTGCCGCAACGCTGGTGGTTTGCGGGGCCATGCGGACGGGCAGGGGAGTTCGCAGCAGGATGGACATATAGATCCCGCGCTGTGGCAGGGACACCCACTCCCGCCTCAACCTGCCTCTGCCTTTCGACTGCTGCTCCGCCACCACGGTTGTTCCGTGCGGGAAACCCTGTGCCGCGAGGAGCAGGGCATGATCGTTTGTGGATTCGGTCTCTTCCAGGTAATGGTATGACCGGCCGAGCCACTCCGTTGCGAGATGGGGCTCGATTTCCTTGAGAGCGAGGGAATCGGGAACCTCGACCAGTTTGTACCCCTCCTTGGGATGAGTCGTGATATCATAGCCCATCGTTTTCAGCTTCTGGATGTGCTTCCAGATGCCTGTCCGGCTGATACCGAGCTTTTCTGCCAGGATGGCTCCGGAGACGAAATTCCCTTCGCCTTCCTTCAAGAACTTTAAAATTTCGGACTGGGTTTGCGACGTTGCCGGCATGTTTGCTGTCCTCGTACACAGTTGCCGCCGCGATAGGGGGGGCAGTCGGGTTCGGTCATTGCGAAGCCGGGATGGATGAGATGCCAGCCCGGCAGCCGCGAATTTATCACTACTTTCACATACTTCACAATCGGAAAAGCGGCCCATTGGAGAGGCCGGAGGGCATCAGGCGCTGAAAGATATCGAGGACGCGATAACGAGGACGACTATTTCAGTAATCTCGCAGGTCGCACCGAGAACGTCACCGGTAATGCCTCCCAGCAGCCTGTTGGCCAGCGTTCGCAGCAGCGCTACGCAGGCCAGCACGGGCAGAGCATAGAACAGTGCCCTCCAGTTGATGAACGCCACAAAAAGAATGGCGGAAGCGACAGCGATGAGCAGGTGCGGGAGGAGCATGTTTTCGAGAAAAGGCTTGCCGAGGCCCTTGGCGCGGGCATAGGTGGCCCGGTAGGCGGCGGCCGTCATGGCGACCCGGCCGAAAATCGGGGCGAAAAGGATCGGCGTGAGCGAATTGGCGAGCACGAGGGCGTGAATGGATGTTACCTTCAGCAACAGGTCCAGTAGCAGCGCCAGAACACCGAATGCGCCGCTTCGGCTGTCTTTCATTATCTCGAGCCGCCGCTCCGGCGTAGCCCCGCCCCAGACGCCGTCTGCAAGGTCCGCAAGCCCGTCATAATGAAGCCCGCGGGTCAGGACGACCATGAGCGCCGTAATAAGCGCCGCAAGAACGAGCGGCGGGACATGCCCTCTCAGGCAGAATGCCGCCGTGTAGTAGATGCCGCCGAGTATAAGGCCTGCAAGCGGGAAGGCGGAAAAGCCGGCTGCCAGTTCCTCCGAAGTCAGCACGGGAGGGGTAAACGGGAGTCGAATTATCGAAAGAAACGATAGGGCGGAGGATAAGATTTTGAACATTATAAGCTCATTTCAGGCGCAACGGGAGCCCTGCTGTAACGAGAACTACTGTGGCGCATGTTCGTGCAAGCAACTGGTTGGCCGACCCGGCCAGGTCGCGGAATTTTCTGGCGAGCGCATTTTCGGGAACGATTCCCCCACCGACTTCGTTTGAAACTATCACCAGCGGATGATCGACCGAAGAGACGGCGGCACAGAGGTCGTCCAGGGCGGGTTGCGGATCGTCCGAAGTAAAACAGAGCAGGTTGCTCAACCAGAGGGTGATGCAGTCGATAAGAACGGGACGCCCCTTTCCGCGAAGCTGTCGTAATGTTTCCGGGAGCTGAAAGGGAGATTCCAGGGTCTTCCAGGAATCGCTTCTGCGCTCCCTGTGGAGCCGAACCCGCTGCTCCATCTCGGAATCGAGCACCTGGGAGGTTGCAATATAGAAATAAGGCGGTGCAAGACGCTTCAAAACGGATTCTGCGTAACTGCTCTTCCCGCTTTTAGCGCCCCCCAGCACCAGCATGGGGTTTTCGAAATCTTCCTGTTTCATCTGGAACTTTCAACCGGCTGTAAATATTCCGCCAGGTATTCGGTTACGAGCCTCTCAACCATATGAGGCAAGGGCTCGCGAATTGCTCCCACGATTGCGATGGACTCCTGCGTCAGCGGCAAAATGAGCTTGGGGGCCCCCGAAGAACCTATGGCTTCAACGATGGCCGGCGTGACTTCCCCCATCATGGCATTGGCCAGCAGAATGGAAACGGGTCCGGTAATGATGTCGACCCGTCCGGCACAATGGCAGATGGCATGCTCGCCGGTGGCGCCCTTGTTGGCGCCTGCCTTCATCATCTGCGCCGTCGCAATGGCGTTGGTCCCAAGCGCCCAGACCTCGGTCCGCTCGCCGTATACCTCTTTGATTTTCTTGATTATGGTGGTTCCGATCCCACCTCCCTGTCCGTCAATGACAGCAATGCGGATCAAAAGGCTGCCCTCCTGAATTTCGGGTCGAGACCACGGACCGATTCACGTTCGCCGGGGCAATAGAATGCTCCACATACGGAAGAATTCATGGTAGCGTAAAAGGAATTTCTCCCCGGACTGCGTTTGCACCTTGAAATAGAGCAACGGCATTCGGGTTGAGTCCAGACGGCCTTCGTACCAGCGGTCCAGGATCTGCTCGATCCGGTACTCTCGCCCTCTCCAGACAAAGGAGACCGGTTCCTGGGCGCCCTTGTACTCGTCGCGGGTCGTGACCTCAACCGTTTCAAATTCCATGCTTGATGCCCGTGTAGTTTACTGAGGCAGATTAACAGCTTTGGCTCAATCTTTTCAAGAAGGAACCGAAGGCGTAAAATTAAACGTGTAATTACCAATTACTATAATCTGCCCGTCAGCCCCTGTCCCGGCTTGCGTCGCGGCCGCCGGCTCCGGCAAGCGGAAGGGGCTATTGGAGGAACGAATGACCAAACGCGCCCTCATCATCATCGATCTTCTGAACGATTTCATGGACCCCGCCGGAGCGCTGTACTGCGGAGACCCGGCGAGGAAGATCATCCCGGTCATCCGGTCTCTGGTTGACCAGTTCAACCGGAGCGACGAACCGATAATATATCTGCGGGACGCCCATGCGCCGCGCGACAAAGAATTTGAACTCTTTCCACCTCATGCGGTAAAAGGCTCCTGGGGCTCCGACGTGATTGCCGAACTTGCCCCGGCCGGAAGCAGCGTGGTTGTCGACAAGACGCGATTTTCCGGTCTTTACGGCAACAACCTGGCCGAACTGCTGGCAGAGTTGAAACCCGATGAAGTCTGGCTGACTGGTGTTTTGACTTCCATTTGCGTCATGGATACGGCCGGGGGATTACGCAACCGGGATTATTCGGTCGTTATTCCCGTCGATGCGGTTGCGGATATCGACCCTGTGCAGCATGAGTTCGCTCTTGCCCGAATGCGGAAAGTGTACGGGGCGCGCCTGATAAAGGCTTGCTCTGAAAAGGCAGGGGCGGATGCGAGAACGCCTCCGAAAAAAGGAATCTGAATGAACGTCTGGGAATTGTACTCTCCCGATCTGGTAATGGATCTCTACGAACTTACGATGGCGGCAAGTTATCTCGACGAAGGCATGGCGGGAGAGGCAACGTTCAGCCTGTTTATAAGAGATTATCCCGTGGACCGGACCTTTTTCGTTTCGGCCGGACTCGATCACCTGCTCGACATACTCTCCGATTTCCGCTTCACCCCGGAATCGATCGACTACGTTGCTTCCCTCGGCAAGTTCTCTCCCTCCTTTCTGGACTATCTCAGGAAATTCCGGTTTTCCGGTTCGATCCGGGCGATACCCGAAGGGCGAATTTTCTTCTGCCATGAACCCGTGCTCGAGGTGACCGGGCCCATTATCGAGACTCAGCTGAT
>JAEZXS010000030.1 GCA_023442755.1 Pseudomonadota bacterium
CCTTTGGCCCACATAGGAGATAACAGCGAGATCGGGGCCGGAACTGTCATCGGGGGTGGAACCTATATCGGGAAGAACGTTCGCATCGGGGGCGGCTGCCTTATCCATCCCAGGGTGTCTATCCTGGATGGGTGCATTATCGGGGAGCGTGTCGTAATTCATAGCGGCGCGGTAATCGGGGCCGACGGGTTCGGGTTTGCCCATGACGAGAAGGGCAGGCATATCAAGATCCCGCAGATGGGAATCGTGCAAATCGATGATGACGTGGAGATAGGCGCGAACTCGACGGTGGACAGGGCGACTTTTGGCAGGACGTGGATCAAGCGCGGGGCCAAAATCGACAATCTGGTTATGATCGCTCACAATGTCGTCGTCGGAGAGGACAGCATTCTCGTTGCCCAGGTGGGGATTTCGGGGAGTACGCGCCTGGGTGATGGGGTTATACTTGCCGGGCAGGTTGGGGTTGCCGGACATCTGGAAATAGGTAATGGTGTAAAAATCGGCGCCAAGTCAGGCGTGCACCATTCGGTCGATGCGGGCAGTGCCCTCATGGGTACACCGGCCGTCCCGCAGGGCGACTGGTTCAGGATGTATGCGAACATTCAGCGACTTCCCCGGCTGAAGGCTGAACTTAAAAGACTTGAAGAAAGAGTACGACAACTCGAGGAGGCATTGAAAGAGGATGATGGACATAATTCAGATTAAGCAGATTCTTCCACACCGCTATCCTTTCCTCCTTATCGATCGAATTCTGGATTGCAGCGGCGATGAGGTGGTCGGGATAAAGAATGTTACGGTCAATGAGCCCTTTTTCATCGGGCATTTTCCCGGGCATCCGATAATGCCCGGCGTGCTCATAATCGAAGCGATGGCTCAGACGGGCGGGATTCTTGCCTACATGAAGGCGCCCCATTTCAAGGGCAGACCGATCTACTTTGCAGGAATTGACAAAGTCCGTTTCCGCAAGCCCGTCCGTCCGGGTGATCAGCTCGTTATGAAACTCACCATGCTGAAACAGCGGGGCGGACTTTTCAAAATGAAGGGTGCGGCTTTCGTAGACGAACAGTTGGTGGCTGAAGCCGAACTGATGGCAACCATCGATGTCAGCGATACGGAAGAGCCGGGTAAGGACTAGTTCGGTCCCGCAGGCCGCGGGTTAAGGCGGCCTGCACAAATGTCTGACGGAGAACATGGATGCAGATTCACCCAACCGCTATCGTGTCACCCACTGCCGAACTGGCGGAGGATGTCGCCATAGGGCCCTACAGTATTGTGGGGCCTCAAGTCATTATCGGAGCAGGCACGGTAGTCGGCCCTCATGTTGTGCTCGACGGCAGAACTACCATAGGCCGGAGAAATCAGATCCATCCTTTCGCCTCGATAGGCGCTCCTCCCCAGGATATTACCTATAAGGGCGAGGATACCGGAGTGACCATAGGCGACGAAAACATAATTCGCGAGTACGTGTCCATTCATCGCGGATCGCCCAGGGGCGACGGACTTACCAGCGTGGAGAACAGCAACTTCATTATGGCATACGCCCATGTTGCGCATGACTGCCATCTCGGCAACAGGGTGATTATGGCCAATGGGGCTACTCTCGGAGGCCATGTGCTGGTCGGTGACGGCGCCGTGATCGGGGGGATTGTTGCAGTGCACCAGTTCGTCCGTGTCGGAGAATTCAGCTGTATCGGCGGGTTTTCCGGGGTTCGGATGGATATCCCGCCCTACATGCTGGCGGCCAATGGTGCGGGAGCCGAGCAGGCAAGGCTCTTCGGTCCCAATATAATCGGTTTGCGCCGCAACGGGTTTTCCCACGAGCAGATCCAGGCACTGAAAAAATGCTACCGGATCATGTTCCGTTCCGGTCTGACCCTGAAGGAATCCATTGAAAAGTCTCGTGTCGAGATCGGGCCTCTTCCTGAAGTCGAGAGGCTTATAGAGTTCATGTCCAATGGTTCGAAAAGAGGAATACTGAGGTAATGTCTTCGGTCGGGATTTCTTCGCAAAAGGACCGCGTGCCCCGAGTCGGCCTCATTGCCGGTTCGGGTCAGTTTCCCCTGCTGTTTGCCCATGCTGCACGACAGGCATCCGTCCGGGTCCTGGCGGTCGGATTCGACGGCGAGACAGATCCGGTTCTGTCCAAGTACGTCGACGAGTTTCACATGGTGAAGCTGGGACAGTTCAACAAACTCATCAGGGTCTTTCACAATGCCGGCGTCACTCAGGTCGCAATGGCCGGGGCCATCAACAAGACCCGGCTGTATACCCGGGTTCGCCCTGACTGGAGAGCGGTCAAGTTTTTCAACAAGCTGCGAAACAAAAAGGACGATTCACTGCTCAGGGCTTTTGCCGAAGAACTCGAATCGGAAGGCATCATCATCCAGTCGTCGACCATCTTTTTGCCCGAACTGCTTGCCCCGGAGGGGATTCTCACGCGTAGAAAACCCAATCGCCGCGAGCAGGCCGACATAGCCTTCGGATGGGCGATAGCAAAAGCCATCGGTTCGCTCGATGTCGGCCAGTGCCTGGTGGTGAAGAACCAGGCCGTCCTTGCGGTCGAGGGGATCGATGGGACGGACGCAACTATCCTGAGAGGCGGCCGATTGTGTGTCGAGGGTGCGACGGTCGTCAAGGTGAGCAAGCCTATCCAGGACCTTCGCTTTGACGTTCCTGCAGTCGGATCGGACACGATAGAAACCATGAAACGGGTCAGAGCCCGCGTCCTGGTCGTCGAAGCCGGCAAAACATTGATGTTCGACCGCGAAAAGATGATAGATGCTGCGGATGCCGCAGGAATTTCCGTTGTCGTCCAGAAGGATGGATTCTGGCCCGCCGAAAGTCAGGACCAGGATGCCCTTGCACTTCTCGAATCGAGTCTTCTGGAACTGAACGCCAGACCCCATCACGGGAATTATGACGAGAAGCACCCGGCTCCGGCCGAGGCTCCAGTCCTGATTCGAAAACCTTATGCTGACGCTATCCGGGTCGGAGTGATCGGTGTAGGCTATCTCGGGCGGTTTCACGCACAGAAATATGCCCGGCTGCCCGAAGCGAGGCTCGCCGCTGTTGTGGACATCGAACAGGAACGGGCGCAGAGGGTCGCCGGCGAGGTAGGGGTCCAGGCGATCACAGAGTACAGGGACCTGATAGGGAAAGTGGATGCCGTCAGCATCGTCACGCCCACTCCCCGGCATTTTGAAATCGCAAAAGAGTTTCTGGCGGCAGGAGTTCACGTGCTGCTGGAAAAACCGATGACAAAGACCCTGGAGGAAGCAGACGAACTCATCTCCATTGCACGGAAAAGCGGCGCTGTTCTCCAGATCGGCCACCTCGAACGCTTCAACTCGGCCTTCAGTGCTATCCGTCCCCGGCTCCGCAACCCCATGTTCGTCGAAGCGCATCGCCTTGCGCTGTTCAATGAACGGGGATTGGAAGTCGATGTCATCCTGGACCTCATGATCCACGACATCGATATCGCTCTGCACATTGTAGAGTCGCCCCTCAAATACATACATGCATCGGGTGTGTCGGTGCTCAGCCACTTGCCCGATATCGCCAGCGTGAGGCTGGAATTCGAAAACGGCGCGGTTGCGAACCTTTCGGCGAGCCGCATTTCCATTAAGAACATGCGCAAGCTACGCATCTTCCAGGAAGACTGCTACTTCTCGGCCGACTATGCAAAGAAGCGGGCCTACGCGGTTTACAGGGAGGCGGAGTCGGACGAAGCCGGATTTCCGGAGCTTTCGATGGAAGAGTTCGAGATCGTGGAAAAGGACGCACTGGAAGAAGAAATCAGCTCTTTTCTCGATTCCATTCGGAATGGCTGCCCTCCGGTGGTCGACGGTCAACAGGGGAGGGAGGCGCTTGCCGTCGCCCTGGATATTTCGCACAGGATCGAAGAACAGATGCGCGCCAAATGCGTGAACCCGGAGAAAAAAGGGTGGACATCTTCCTAAGCGCCGGGGAGGCTTCCGGAGATCTTCACGGCGCCCACCTCGCTCGCGCGATCCATACCATTGCGCCTCAAACCCGCCTTTCATGCCTCGGCGGACCGATGCTGCAAGGAACCGGGGCTCGCGTCATTGTCGACAACCGGAACATTTCGGTTGTGGGCGCATCCGAAGTGATGCGCCATATCAGATCGATTTACAATTCATGGCGCAGAATTCAAGCGCATCTTCGATCCAACCCGCCCGACATCGTCGTTCTTATCGATTTCCCGGATTTCAACCTCCTCCTCGGCAGATTTGCGAAAAAGCTCGGTTCGAAAATCTTCTACTACATCAGCCCTCAGGTTTGGGCCTGGCGGGAGGGAAGGGTTGCATCGATACGGCGGATCGCCGACCAGATGGCTGTAATTCTGCCCTTCGAAAAAGCCTTCTATAGTTCGCGAGGCATGGAGGTGCAATTCGTGGGGCATCCTCTGATCGATATTCTCCAGTCAGCCCCGGACAGGGAGGTCGCAGAGGCTAAGTACCGGCTGAACAGGACCGGCCCCCTTATAGGACTTTTGCCCGGGAGCCGGAGAAGTGAAATCGGCCTTCTTTTTGGCCTTCTGATGGATTCGGCCCGAAGAATCTCGATGGAAGTTCCGCAAGCCTCATTTATCATACCGGTTGCCCCTTCTTTGAATGCAGATGAAATCCTGGACCGTGCGTCTGCCTGGAATTTGCCCGTGCGCATCGTTCGGGAAGATACCTATGGGGTCATCCGCGCGTGCGACCTCATCCTGACTGCATCCGGAACCGTTACTCTCGAGGCCGCCATTCTTGGCACTCCGATGATCATAACGAATCGTCTGTCGCGTTTGAGCGGCAAGATCGGGCGGAGACTCATTCATGTCAAATACATCGGTTTGCCCAACCTGATAGCCGGGCGCAAAGTCGCACCGGAATTCGTCCAGGAAGCCGCCCAGGCTCCGCTTATCGCCGATGAGGCAATTGCAATGCTGAAAAACCCGGCCAGGCTGGGCGAACAACGGAGAGTCTTCGACATGATGCGCCAGGAACTCGGAGAACCCGGCGTTTCCGACCGCGTTGCGCGACTTGTCCTGGAAACTGCCCGGGGGGAATGATGCGGTTCGTGATGGGCGCGGCTCGGATTGCATACGATCTGGCTTTGACCCTGAGTTGGCCGTTTTTCTTCCTGTATTATTTCTGCAGATCCCGTACGGACGGGAAATACAGGGAGAACTATCGTGCCCGGATGGGCCTCGAACTGCCCGAACGATTGCCGGATGACGTAAGACGAGCGTGGGTGCACGCTCTTTCCGTCGGAGAAGTGCTCTCGTCTGTGCCCCTGATAGATGAGTTGAAGAAGCAGTGCCCCGGCATCGAAGTCGTTGTTTCCACGGCGACGGAAACCGGGATGAAGCTCGCACGTGAGCGCCTTTCTTGCCTGGCCGCTTCTTTCTTTTTCATGCCGCATGATTTTCCCTGGGCCGCCAGGAGCATAACGCAGAAAATTCATCCTGGTATTTTCATACTCGTTGAAACCGATTTTTGGCCGAATCTCCTGAGCCGGCTGCGAAAAGAGGGAGTCCCTTCCGTGCTTGTAAACGGCAGAATCTCTCCCGTTTCGCATTCGAGATACCGGCGGATGCGTGGAATGGCCGAAATGATTTTCAGCCGGTTTGACCTGATCTTTACACAAACCGAGCAGGACAGTGAGAGATTCGAATCTTTAGGGCGGCTCGCCGGGAAAGTCGTTGCCACCGGAAATCTCAAACTGGATTCCCTGCCGCCCCGAATACTGGAACCCGAAGTTGAACTGCTCAGGGGGGGAATCGGCCTGGAGCCTGGCCGGAGGGTATGGATTGCCGGCAGTACGCATCCCGGCGAAGAAGAGACTCTGCTGCGAGTCCATAAACGCCTGGCGAGGCATTGGGCGGATCTTCTCCTGATCGTTGCGCCAAGGGATATCCGCCGCTACGGGGAGTTGGAGAACCTCTGCCCCGTCTACGGCCTGACCTCGGGAGTGCGCTCGCGAGGCGAAAGTGCGGGCGGAAAGGATGTGTATGTACTCGACTCTCTTGGCGAACTGGCCAGGTTCTATTCGGTTGCGGAAGTCGCCTTTATAGGAGGCAGCCTGGTCCCGTTCGGCGGACATAACCCGCTCGAAGCCATAGCCCAGGGGAAGCCCGCCTGCTGGGGGCCGCATTTATTCAATTTCCGCGAAATAGAAGCCTCTTTGCTGAAAACCGGATTTTGCAGCAAGATTTTCAGTGAAGGTGAGCTTGAGGATTTTGTGCAAAAGGTGCTGACGGAAGGGACCGAGAACGGCAAATTTGCCGGATTTTTTGACGATCGAGCGGATTTTCGCCCCGGAGCGTCCTCCAGAATTATCGCGATTTTGCGCGAAAGGCTCCTCTGACCAGGGATTCCTGTCTGCCTCGCTGTTCGTATTGGCCGGTCGGCTCTCTCTTCTGTGCTTCCGCTATTGTGCTCCTGAAAATCATGAAAATTATGAAATATCGGCTGTAATCGACCCAAACGCACGTGTTGCGGCTTTGTCCAACATTTCGGATGTGTCCATTCCTCTCCGGCACGAACTTGAATTTACAATGATTGCACGTAGTTGACAAAAAAATACTGCGCGTAGGCAAATGTCATCAGGCGTTGCCTGCACGATGGAACGGGACTTGCTCTTAATGTCGATCAGCAGGAGGGGTAAATGATAGCGCTGATCGAGGTCATTGCAGGGTTGGTCATAGGAGGAGTCGGATTTGGCCGAATCGCTGAAAATCCGCTCGAGGGCAGTTGCGCACTGTTTCTAGCCGGCTTTCTACTCCTGACCGGTGTCGAGAAGACGATATTGGGATGTTCGGAGAAGCCGGGAGGCTGATACAGTTTAAGATCAATGTTCCGGGGAGGAACTTTATCAGACAGGACTGCTCTTTCGAAATTACATAATCGAAAAAAATAGTGCTCTATTCAGAGTTATGCATCGCGCAAAACACTTGACCTGCTTGGCCAGCCACGGCTCGACCTGAAGGTGTTGACCGATACTGCCTGAAATGGAAAGAAACAGCCAAATTCGGCTGAAAATCTGATGTCTTTTCTTCGCACTGATTTCAGAAGGACCGGCAGAATGTTGCTGGGTGCTGATAGAGACTGCTGGCCCTTACCAGAAGCCGAAGAAGCGAAAAATAGAATAAAATTCGCTATTTTTATTTTGGGCCCGCTGCTTTGGCTCATTTCATGAATTTCGGGGGAATTAGGAAATTGGGTCAATATGAAACGCACCATTGAAAAGACTGCCCCCATCGGTGAACGCGTTTTTTGACGAATTTTTGAGAAAAAGAAAGAAAATTCCATTTCCAGCTTAGGCGCCTTTTGAGAATAACTTTGGCGAAAGCACCAACTATTTGATTTCACGCTGAAAGAACCTTTTATCCACATCTGCTTTTATTTCGGCATGTTAGAATGATATCTGCCATAACATGCGCTCATCCTGACGAATTTCCCTCATTTTGGTTTTCGGAGCTTTCTCCGCCAAAACTCGGGAGATCAGCTTTGACCAATTTCTGAATTTTCACTACAAATGGCCCTCACAAAACGGGGTAATTTTTAAAATCTTTCCGGGGTAGGTTCTACCAAATCAATCTATTCAGTTTTTCAGTTTATTTAAAGTAGAGGCGGGCGGCTCAAACGGGGTGAGTCCGTCCCTCTGGCAAGGGGCCTGTTTTTTGGGATTTTCCAGAACCTTTATTGGTGGAGAGCTATGGACCAGAAGTGGGAAGAAATAAAAAAGAGACTGCAGACAAGCCTTTCAAGAGGGCAGTACGATCTTTGGGTCTCCTCAATCCAATTTTTGGGTCTGGAAAACGATGCGGTGTTAATGGGGTGCAAAAACCGGTTCCATATCGAGTGGTTAAGGGAAAAGCTGGAATTTAAGCTATTGACGGCTATGCGGGAGTATTTCCCTCTGATCCGCAGGCTTGAGTATCAGCTGGTGAGCAGCACTGAGGGGGGCGACGCCGAAATTGAGCAAACCTCTTCCGAGCTCCCGCACCAGGTCGGCATCAATGATCTTATCAAGCGAGTGGAGCCGGTTTTTAATCCTCGATTTACTTTTGATCAGTTCGTTGTCGGCAGCAGCAACCAATTCGCCTATGCCACCGCAATGGGCATGGCGAGCGGCCAGCAGCTGTTTAATCAGTCCGCCTATATTCTGTCGGAAACGGGGCTGGGGAAAAGCCATCTTTCGCATGCGGTCGGCAACTTCC
>JAEZXS010000062.1 GCA_023442755.1 Pseudomonadota bacterium
TAAGAGTGCTGTTCAAATTCTCCTGGATCCCGGCCTTCGCCGGGGCGACGACCTTTGACTTGGTTGACCTTAAATCAACCTTAAATCAACAACATTGGCGGGGGCCGCGGTCCCCGCGCTTTTAACGCCTTTTGCTATGCGCTTCTGTGCCTGCGCACGGGCTTTTGGGTGAGTGCCTCGATGCGGGCGGCGACCTTTTGCGCTATCGTGTTCCAGTCGTAGTGGGACCGGACGTATTCCGAGGCTTTGACCGCTTTTTCCTTCGCCGCAGCGTGGTTTTCGAAGACTTCGCGCATGAGAGTGCTGAGGGCGATCCAGTCCGGCTGCAGGACCCATCCTCCGTCGCTCACCAGCCGGATGTCCTTGGGTTTGAACTCGCGCCGGCAGGCCGGGATGAGGGAGACGAGGTCCGGCGGGCAGAAATCGTCGGTCGATCCGCCTTCCGTGGTGATGACGGGGATGCCGCAGGCCATGGCCTCGAGGACGGGAAGGGCGAAGCCTTCCGCCCGGTAGGGGTGAACGAGGCAGTCGGCGGCAGTGTAGAGGCCGGGCAGTTCTTCGGGTGCAAGGGCGGCCTGGAGGTGGAGGATTTCCGGGGCGGCGGGGTCCGCCTGCATCTGGTGGATTATTTTACCCAGGCCCTGATCGACATAGATTTTTTGCTGCGGGAGGTCCTTTATGATGAGGACGACCTCATCGCGGCTGCTGAATGCCTTCCTGTACGCGTCGAGAAGGATATCGACGCCCTTTCGCCACAGGCCTCCTCCCACGAAAAGAAACCGGAATTTTTTCGCCGATCCGATGGGGTGTTTCGGGACGTTCGGGTTGAACTGATAGATGTTCACCCCGTTGGGCACGACCTGCACGCGGTCCGTAGGAACGCCGCTCGCTATGCAGGCTTTGAGCACGTGGCGGCTGGGCACCCAGATCTCGTCGACAAGGCCAACCATGGGCGGGACCCAGCTTTCGGGAAGCCTGCCGTATTCCCATGGTTGAATCATCACCCAATGCCCATCGGCGGGCGGTTCGAAGTTGGGCGGCCAGTGGTGCCTGATGCAGACGTCTGTCGTGCCGGAAAGGGGCTTCCGGGTCCTTTGAACGATCTTTTCGAAGCGCGGGTCGGAGTCGGGCCGGATATCATCCCGTTCGTTTCCTGGAACGAGCGAGACTTCATAGCCCGAGTCGATGAGGCGAAGGCAGAGTTCCCGGTTTATGAGCGCGAGCGAGTGGCAGACGAGTTGGGAGCCTTCCCAGGTAATCCTTTTGACGGGGGCTGCGGGGAGTTTTGCGGCTTCCTGTGCCCTCTTGCATTCCCAGCCGGCATTGAGAGCCGCCATCGCCATGGGGAGGGTCTCGGACGGTCCGCCGATGTGTTTTGCGGCGTCGGCAAGTGCCGCTCTTTCATCGGGGCTGATGTCGAAAGCCCGCCGCATGGCTTCGCGAACGTCCTTGACGTGCAGCTTCTGCATGAACGCCCCCTTGTGGTTGGGCTGATACAGGAGCATTTCCGGGGTCAGCGGGATTGTTGCATGCGGGTCGACCGGAATTTGCACCCCGACCCCGGGAAGTCCCAGGCCTTCGGGAATGATCACCACGCGCCGCCGGACGCGCGCTTCGCTGATAGGGGCAGTCGAAGCGGTATCGGTCGAAACGTAGGCGTGGCAGGAATCGATCAGGCGGAGAATTCCGGTGCGCGTCCCCAGGTCTTCGTCTATGACGACCGGGGCATTGGAACCGGTTTTCCGGCGCAGCGAATCGATGAGGTCGAACAGATCCTGCCGGGGCTTGCCCGGAACGGGGTGCCAGGAGGGGAAGTTGACCTTCAGGTAGAGTTCGACGTTCGGGGTCGATTTGAATTCCTCGAGATAGGCTTCAATGAGGGTATCCCAGCGCCGCCGCGGGAGGAACAGGGAGATCGAAAGGAAGCGGAAAGGCGTGTCCCGAAGCGGCGGTTCGGGGGAGACCGGCGGAAGTACGGGGTTTTCCAGCCAGGGATGCGGCCAGTAGACGAGCTGAAGTTTTTCGGGAGGAAACCCGGCAGCGATGAAAGCCTGGCGCTCTCCCTCGGAAGCGAGCCAGATCTGGTCCATTTCCCGGCAGACGTCGAGCATTTCGACTGGAGGGGAGCCTCCATCGGCGCTGCAGTCGAAAACGGTGGTGGCGATGGCCCGCATGTTCGGTTCGGGGAGTTTCAGGTTCAGCCAGACCCGGCTGGGTATGTGAAAGACGAGCAGAGTGACAGGGGGAGTTATCGGCGTCAGTTCGAGAGATTTTATGAGCGCGAGGTCGCAGTCGTCGATGCCGGGCTCCACCTGGTCGACCGGTACCACCCTGATGCGCATGCCCGCCCTGTGCAGGGCACACACGGTTGCCCTGGCGCCCACGCCGAAGCCGCTGCGGTTATAGAACGGCGCAATCCAGACTATCGTCCCCGGGAATGTCCGGGCCTGTTCGTTCATGGCCGATCTTCTCCTGGCTACAGACCGCCGGGTCGCGCCGCGGCATAGAGCACGGTTTCGCCGGTAAGGCTGGTATAGTTTCTCAGGTAAAAGCGGTAGCCGGCATCGAGGCTGTGGAGAAACAGAGGTATTTCCCACAGGTGGTCGGGCGAATGGTAGACGCAGATGCCCATATCCGGCCGGCTCGCCCGGATGGTCGCCTCAGCGCCCTTGAGCGCTTCGAGTTCTGAGCCTTCGATGTCCATGCTGATAAAGGTCGGCTCGAAGCCAGGCAGGACATGGTCGATCCCAACGCACTGGACCCGGGCATGGCCCGTTTTCAGGATTCGCGAGCCGAAACTCGTATCGGAATACGTAAAGGGTTCGATCGCCTCGCGGCTGTAGACCGCGCAGGGCATTGCAGTCACGCGCCGCGCAAGCTGTTTCCCGTGCGCGGAAAGGTATGCCGCCGTCAGCTTGAACTGGTTGGGGTCGGGTTCGAAGCATGCCAGGCTGTCGACACTGCCGATCCGGCCGAAGACGTGCGCCATTTCTCCCACGCTCACGCCGCAGTAGATGAAGCGCGAATAGCCGCGGGAAAGGGGCAGATCGCCCGGAGTGTACTGCTCAACCCTCGGACGCATCGGTATCTCCACCGGTTTTCGCTCCATGTGCGTCTGCAGGCACCGGATGAACACCTCCCGACTCTCGTCGTCTTCCAGGATATCCAGGCACGATTCGATGCGCTCCCTGCGATCGAGGTAAAACCGGAAGCCGGTTTCTTCCAGTTCCGGGGGAATGCGAAAGGGGTTGTGTATCTCGTAGATGTCCATGAGGGAGATGATGCGGTGGAATCCCATCTCACGCAGGGTGCGAACGACTTCGTCGAAATAGGTCTGTTTCCCGAGGCACACCACCACGAGGCCGTCGCGCTTTTCCTCTTCGGAAGGCCGGTAGTCGAGAGGCGATGAAGCAGGGATTTGCTCGAACGTGTCGCCGTCGCGGAATTTTCTGTCCAGCACAAGCGAGGGAATATACCCGTACTGGCGCATGGCGACTTCCTTGAAGTAATGGAAGGACTCTCCCGCGCCGTAGACGATGATCTTCCGGCCTTCGAATGCCTTTTGGATGTGGAAGGCGTCTTCGGGAAAATCATCCCGGGCAAAAAGCCGGGATAGTGTGGATTTGTGCTCACCCATTCGAAATGCAATTCCCTGTGCGGCTAAAGGGCGAAAAGCGTCGTCTCGCCGAAATTGCTGCTGAAGTGCCTGAAGTAGATTTTATATCCCGGCGCCATGCGGTGAATCAGTAGGGGGAGCTCGAAGAGGTCGTTTCGCTTATGGTAGGCGCTGATTATCAGTTTGGGCCGGCATCTTTCGATTGTCTTCCTCGCGCCCTGCAAGGCATTCATTTCGGCCCCTTCGACATCCATCTTGATTATTGTGACGGCCTCGTCCCGGAGGTCCTCGTCGATGCTCGTCACCGGGACCTCGTCAAATCCAGATGCACCGCCAGGCAGATCGTCATTCTTTTCGTATGCTGACACAATTCTTGTGCTCCCGGGCCTCAGAATGCTCGAGTCGGCAAACTGGATGGTTGAGGTATGAGACCAGAGCCCAAAGGACCTCAGCGAAATACTCGAATATCGTGAGGTATTTTTCTGCAGTTCGGAAAATATCTTCGAATCAGGCTCGTAACAAATGATTTTCCGGTATGTCAGGCTATGCCGCTCGCATGCGTTTATAAATTCGAGCGTCGAGTCCCCGGTGTATGCGCCGCCGTCAACAAGGACCTCATCGGCGCCAAGCGTAATGAGATCGTTATTGAACTGCAAATAGGATTCACTGTCATAGTTGGTGGAGCGCATACACTCCTGAAAATTGCTGCCCTTTTCATGCCGAATGTCGGAAAATTTCGAAATGAAATCCCTGAACGATTCATAGTCCGCACCGCCGACAAAAAGGGCTATGCGGGAAGTGAAAATGTCGCGGGATTTTTGATCGGACAGAAAATCATATACTTCGAGGAGTTCATCCCCATGGGCGAGCAGATCTTCTTCCGTCCAGTACCATTGCGCCAGATGAGTATAGTAACAGAGCGCTTCGAGGTTCGATATCGTCCGTATTCTTGCGTCCTCCAGACCTTGGTCGAGGAGCTGCCGCCTGACCTCGTCACCATGGGCGCCGATCGTGACGACAATCAGGCTTTTCCTGTGTTCCCGGCATAGTTCCGGGACGGAAATGACGGGCAGGCCGCAATGCAACTCCCCGATGCGTTCCGGGTTGTTATCGCAAAAACATGCCGGCTCGACCCCATGCAGCCTTAAGATCGGGTACAACTCTTTTCCAGCCGATCCGGCGCCGAAAAGCACAACCGGCACGGCGCCCGTTACAGCATCGTTTCGAAATTCCCCGAAAATGGTCGGGAGGAAATCTGCGTGCTGGAAAGACTTGGACTTTCTTCTTATTTCCTTTAGAGCTTCGTTCATGAATTCAACCCTTGTCGGAATTTCCTTCCCTGTTGGACCACCCGGCATAAAAAGCCGGTTAGTCTCAGAGCGTGGCGAACAGGTCCGTGTCGCAAAGATGATAGGTGTTGTGACGCAAAAAAAGTTTGTAATCGGGACATATACGATGCACAAGGAGCGGTATCTCAAAGCTCGACTCCAGGGCATGGTAGGCTCCCAGGGCAAGTTTGGGTTTATGCTGTGCAATGGTATTGGCAGCCCCCTGGATTGCTTCCGGAATCACGTTACCCCCCGGGTCCATCTTGATGAAAGTGACCTTTTCTCCCCGCAGGAAATCGTCCAGGCTGACAACCTCGATTTCTATGTTTCCCGAACCGTCGATAGCGCCGGCCTGGTCGTGTATGCCGTTCTCGGAAGACTGGAACCGCAGCCTTCGCGATTCCCGCCACAGTCCCGCCTTTTGGCAGGAGAGCCTTTCATAGCCGGCCGTGTTTTTCAGCAAAGCCTGGTAGCAGTAAGGGTCGGGTTCGAAGGCGTAAATCCGGTTATAATCCAGCCCATTCCGACGGCAAGCCTGGACAAAGGTGTGGACAGTGTCGCCGTCGTATGCCCCGACATCGACATAGACCTCACCGGGAGACAGGGATAGTACGTCGTTGTTGAAATAGTAATAATCTTCGGGGGTTCCGTCGTAATTTCCGAAACCGAACTCCAGCACCGGCTGGCTGTAAGTCTGGATAAAATCGCCGAACAGCTCAAAGCTCCCCTCGGATGCCATCAGGGCCAGTTTTGAGAGAAAGAGCCCTTTGGAGTGCTCGTCTGCGAAGAGGTCGTAGGCATCAGTAACAGCCCTCTCGTGGTCGAGCAGAACTTCCAGCACCGTTCGAGGTTCGCACTGCTTTTTGTATCCTCCCAAGAGGCACTGCGTTCCGATCATCGCATACATGAAAACAATGGGGGCGGAAGCATCCGAGCTTTTGCAGAGGACCCGATCCTTTTCGAACCCGCTGTCCAGCAGTTGATCTGTGATGGGGCCGAGATATTTGTGGGATGCAATGACGATCAGGCTTTCCCGGAACGATTCCTTCAATTCCTGGAAGGTGATGACAGGGAGACCGCAATACAAGGTTCCCTTCCTGGAGCTGTTGTTGTCGCAAAAGCCGACGGGGGACACCCCGTGCGCCTGCAGAGTCGAACACAGCTCGGCGCCTAATCCGCCCGCACCGAACAAAACGACCGGAGTTCCATTCCGTGCGTCCCTTTTCCGGTCGCCGAACAGCACATCCAGAAATCCGGGCTTCTCCCTGGCGGAGTCGATCCGCTCTACTATCATCCGGGTGACATTGCTCATCAGTAATCCTTACATCGCCTTCAGAACCGGAATTATGCCTTCATCCGTTACTTCATGGGCCGGAATCAGAACGTGTTCCACGGACGGGTATTTGCTGCGGAGAGCGGCCCGGATGTCGTCCTTTCGGCTCAAAGCGGAAATGACCACGGTTTTGATATTTTTCTGAAAAATGATGTCGGGGTGGTGGATTTCTTTCCCGCAGATCGTCAAGCCCTGTTGCGACGGGTTGGCGTCGACCAGAAGAAACTTTTCCGAAGCAAGCAGACCGTACTTTTGCATGAGCTTGTAATAAATCCCGCCCGCGCCCCACAGTGCAACAGGCATATTGTCCGGCAGGGCGGCCGAAAATGCTTCCTCCCGATGCAGCGCTTTCTGGAAGGGATCGATGAAGTTTGTAAGTCCGCAGGACGGACATCGCATCTCCCGGCCAAACCAAAATCCTACCTTTAACCTGCTTTTCGTGCCGCACTTCCGGCAGGAAAATTCGACATCGCATTCGCCCCCGGGGTCGATCGACTCGATGCGGAACACTTTTGCCGGCACGTGAGGATGCAGCCGCAGCTCTGCTATTTTCGACGTAAGGTCCCTGT
>JAEZXS010000089.1 GCA_023442755.1 Pseudomonadota bacterium
CGGTGAACCTGCTCGACGGTTCCGGAGCCGTTCTGGCCACGACCATGACGAGCGCAGTTATGGGCCAGCACGGGTTCTACCAGTTTGCCGGACTGTGCGCCGGAACTTACGGCGTCGCGGTCGACGAAACGACCCTGCCCCAGGGATACACTCCGACGATTCTCGGCGGAACCGGCAGCACCGCCGTTACCGACAGCAATCCGAATCCCTCGACAGTCAGCCTTGCCACCGACGACAGCACCGATATGACCGTGGACTTCGGGTACAAAACGCCCTGTACGGGGACCATCGGCGATTTCGTCTGGCACGATCTCAACAGGAACGGAATCCAGGATGCGTCGGAACCCGGCATCGACGGGGTGAAGCTTATCCTGCTCGACAACAGCGGCGTTGCAGTCGCCACCGTCATAACGGGCAGCGGACCGGCAAATCAGCACGGGTACTACCAGTTTACAGGCGTCTGCCCCGGGACGTATTCGGTGCAGATCGACGAGTCCACCCTGCCGCCGGGCTTCGTGCCGGGAATCGACGCAGCGCCCGGCAGCACGTCGGCCAATGACAGCAATTACAGCCCCGCGCAGGTCGAAATTGCGGAAGGCGGATCCGATCAAACCATAGATTTCGGCTATATCAGCCCCTGCACCGGTTCGATCGGGGACTACGTCTGGCACGACCTCAACAGGAACGGGATCCAGGATGCAGATGAACCGGGCCTGGACGGAGTGGTCGTGAAGCTGAAGGATACTTCGGGAACGGTGATCGCCACGACCACCACGGACCGCGGGCCGACGGGCGCGGACGGCTACTACCGGTTTACGGGTTTGTGCGCCGGCGCCTACATTGTCGAGGTTGACGCGACGACCGTGCCGAAGGGGTTCACCGCCACCACCATGAGCGTCACGGGCAGCACGTCCTCGAATGACAGTGACGGCAGCCCCGCCACCGTGATTTTGCAGACGGACGACACCACCAATCTCACGGTCGATTTCGGGTATGTAAATCCCTGCACCGGAAGCATCGGTTCTTATGTCTACCAGGACCTCAACCATAACCGCACCCAGGACAGCGGCGAACCGGGGATCGACGGCGTAACCGTACGGCTTCGGGATGCCTCCAACACGATCATCCGAACCACCACGACGGGCATCGGACCGGACGGAAAGCATGGGTACTACCAGTTTACGGGAATCTGTGCCGGAACCTACAGCGTGGAAGCCGTAACTCCTCCGGGATACATCAAACCTGTCGGCAGCAGCGACAAGCCGACCACAGTAAAACTCTGCCAGGACAACACGTCCAACCAGTCCGTAAATTTCGGATTTCTGTGCGCCTGCACGGGGAAAATCGGAAACTACGTCTGGTACGACAAAAACAGGAACGGGTTGCAGAACGCCTGCGAACAGGGAATCGACGGGGTCACCATGAAACTCAGGGATTCCACCGGGGCAGTCATTGCGACCACGACCTCCGGCAGCGGACCCAACGGAGCGCGCGGCTACTACCAGTTTACCGGCATCTGCGCGGGGACCTATACGGTCGAGCCGGTAACCCCGTCCGGCTATCAGCCTACCCCCAGCGACGTCGGTCGCAAGGAGTCCATCGACAGTGACGGGAGTCGGGAAAAGGTGGTTCTGTACAAAAACGACAGCGTGAACGAGAATACCGATTTCGGATACATCATGAAGCCGCAGCCCGGCTGCGGGACGCCGGGATACTGGCAGAATCACCCGGAATCGTGGCCTGTCGGGCAGATCACGATAGGCTGGAAGACCTACACCAAGTGCCAGGCCATATCGCTCATGAAGTCGTGCAGTTCCAAAGATGTGACCTACACCATGTTCGCAACCCTCGTCGCGGCAAAGCTGAACGTGATGATCGGGGCCAAGTCCTACTGCGTGGAAAACGTAATCGAACAGGCGGATGCGTGGATGGCCAAATACGGCCCTGTCGGCAGCGGCGTAAGAGCGGGAACGTGCAGTTCGCCCTGGCGAACCGGACAGCCGCTCCAGTCCACCCTGGACGACTACAACAACGGGCTGCTCTGCGCGCCCTCGCGTGAGTCCACCTGCCGCTAAGCAAACGGCTGTGAACGGTAATGCCCGGAATAAAAAGCGCCCCGCCGGAACTCTCGCTCCGCGGGGCGCTTGTATTGGATGTACGGCAGGCGTTTACGCCTGAAAAGAGCGCTGAAAAAGGGCCTGGACGGCCTTCACGCCTTCTTCGTTGAGGTAGCGGGTCCCCGTGCCGACGAACGTTTTGTGCTCGATGACCGGCAGGTCTTCGACCCAGGAGCTGTCCTTCCAGGTAAACCAGGCATTTTTGCCCTGATCGAATACGCTCAGGGGGCGGTTGAAAAGTTTCGCCAGCTCCGCAGTCCACCCGGTTCCGCCCATCACGGTATTGTCGGGCTGAATCCAGCCCACTACGAAAACCTGGAATCCGTTGTTCACCATGTGGAAAATGGTCTGCATGACTCTTTGAATGGTATCCGTATTCGGGTACTTCCGATTCATACGCATGCAGACGATTTCCATGCTGATATCGCCTCTCTTCAGCTCCTCGGGTCCGAGGACGACGAGCCCTCTGTCACGGTCGGGCCGGTGGCCTTCGTATGTGAAATTCACTTCCTTGGCACCCCACTTTTCCGCCTGGGCGCCGAATTCGGACTCGGAACCCCGCAGCCCTCCGCTGTAGAGTGTAAATTCATTTGCTTTTGCCATCAGATTCTCCAACTCTGCAATTGTCTGTTTCCAAATGCCAGGGGAACTCCCGTTCGAGAGTCTTCAGATTCGCCGGAAAGGATACCTGAGTGCGTAAAACCCGAAGTAAATCGAGCTTCTTCCCGGATCGACTCCCATACGACCTGCCCGAAGCGGGTCGTAGCCTTACGGGTTCCCGCAATTCCCAATTTCCAAAAACGCCTAGGTTAACATTTCGATATGGAAAAGAATAGGGGCGGCCGCGAGATTTGCAATATGCCGGAGAAAATCAAGCGGGCCGGTGCCGTCGTAAAAGCGGCAGGGGAAGGCACAGGAAAAACGTCGGGGCACCTCGCAAGATTATCCCCTCCCCGGTTCTTCCGGAAACACCGCGCGAGCCTCCCTCACGAACAGGGACCGGAGCTTGTCCCAGAAATCGCCGCCCAGTATGAAGAGGCTTACCAGGAAAACGGCATCGGCTGGAAGGTTCACCCAGAGCCGTTCGGGGGAGTTGTCCGGAAGCCATTTCGGCACGTATGCCATGACGTAGGTCGGAACGAACGGCAGCAGGAAGAGAAGAAGGCCAAAGGTATGACGAACTTTGCCCACGTCCCCGGAAGGTTTCATGCTGCCCGCCCAGCTTTTCGCCTTCGCGACGATGCGGGTGAAGTTTTCCTTTCCCATGACTGCCACGGCCGGGACTGCCATGATCTCGAAGCCGAAAAACAGGATTCCGGCAACCGCGGTCTTGACGGCAGGGGGCCAGTCCATGCGGGCCACAGGGTAGACGCCGAGCGGCAGGATGAAGCCGATAACCAGAAGAACTATGCCGAAAACGAGCCTGAAGTTCATGAAATACGATCCCTTTTGCAGTTTGTAAGCAGCCTTTGCGCTCTCTAGCATCCCAACTGCCGCAATGCAACTACCGATCGGTCCGGGAATTCAGGTTCTCCGATTGGAGTATTGCCGAAAGTATAATCAAATATTATACTACTTGGAATACGGAGGGTAAGAATGGCTCAAGTAAAAACAGCAGTTTCCCTGGACAAGACCTTATTCGAACAGGTCGATACGCTTGCGCACGAAATGAATGTCTCGCGCAGCCGGCTGTTTGCCATGGCACTGGAGGATTTCCTGCGGCACCATGAAAACGAACACCTGATCAGCCGAATAAACGAAGCCTATCAGGATGAACCCGACGAGGCCGAGCAGACACGGAGGCAGGGCATGCGCCGCCTGCACCGCAAAATAGTGCAGGGTGAGTGGTGATAAACCAGGGGGATATTTACTGGATCGACATGGGTGAGCCCTCCGGTTCCGGCCCCGCCTTTCTCCATCCCCATGTCGTCGTCCAAAATAACCTTTTCAACCGCAGCCGGATGCGAACCGTTGTCGTGTGCGCGCTCACTTCCAATCTCAGGCGAGCATCGGCACCGGGAAATGTTTTATTGAAATCCGGCGAAGGCGGCCTTTCCAGGCAAAGCGTGGTCAACGTTTCCCAAATATTCACCGTGGATAAAGAAGACCTTGGAGAATATGTTGGAAGGCTGCCAAAGGAACGGGTTCGCCAAATCCTGGACGGCATCAGGCTGCTCATCGAACCCCGCGACATAGTTTGACTGCAGGCCGGGTTTTACCGCTTTTACCGGCCGGTCCAGAGTGCGGCGGTTTCCCGTGCAAAATCCTCGAAGGTGCGGGGAGGATGCCCGAGCAGTTCGGTCAACCGCTCCACATCCCCATCGTCGGCCAATAATCCCTCCTTTTGCAGGTACTCGTACATGAGCCTGTAGTCGAAGACTTTCCATGCGGGAAGATCTTTGGACACGCGCTTTTCCCAGGCGTCCAGGTCGTCTCCGCCGTACGCTACAGGCCGTCCGAGCGCGCGGGACCAAACTTCGGCACAGCTCGTTCCCGTATAAACCCGGGGACCGACAATGTTGTATATCCGGCCTCGGCGGCCGGGCTTCGTTAATGTAATTGCCGCAGCTTCCGCAATGTCGCGAACGTCAACGCGGGAAAGCCCGGCATCGCCTATCGGCTGCGGATAGATCCCGTCCCGGAGCAGTGAATCTTTCGATCCCAGATCGTTCTGGTAAAAGTTGTTGGGCCGCAGAATCGTATAGGGCATTCCAGATGACTTGAGAACCAGCTCCATCGGGATCTTCGAGCCGAAATGCGGCACATGCGCCCCTTCGTAGACATTCTGGACGGACATGTAGACGAAGTATTCCACGCCTGCCATGCGGGCACAGTCGATAGCGACGATGCCCTGCTGCGTCTCGTTCCGACTGACGGCAAGCAGCATAAACACCCTGTCCACGCCGTGCATTGCCGATTTCAGGGCTCCCGGATCGACCAAATCGCCCTCAACGGCTATGGTCCCGCCCGGCAACCCTTTAATCTTTTCCGCATTGCGCGTGAATACGTATACTTCGGATTTCCGAGCCAGCAGTTCCTTTACAACCTGCGATCCAACCGTTCCCGTACCGCCGATAACGAGAGTTTTCATCGTGTTCTCCTGGCCTCCCGACAAGCAAGCATCAATGCACCTCTAATGCAGCGGATTCCCGATAATTAAAGATAATTCAACGGCCGGAGCCTGTCCCCAACGTTGCCGACATATGGAATGCATTGCAGCCTCGTCAACTTAAAGGGAGGAAGCGTAGAAGAACGAACTGTAAGGAGTCAGAGGATAGGTCCGGAACTTGTAAGAGCGGCTCCAGCTGAACAGGAGTGCTGCAGTGTTACATAAGCGCAAATTTGTTAATTTCTCGTTCCCACGCTCCGGCGCATTGCCGTCAACTTACCGTGAATAATTTGAACGCAGCTAGGGAATCAAATACTGATGTGGGAGAGGCTTTCAGTCCCGCCGAGGCGGGAATGCATTTGGAGAGACCATGACCGGATCGACTGGAGTTTTTTTCGCGACTTCGCGGCTTTGCGAGAGAAAAAGGGAAAAACCATGGTCCAGCCTGTTTGAGTGTGCTCCGCTTACATAATCGCGGCTGCAAGCCGCTCCCACAGAATTCTGAAACCCTCCTGTAATTCTTTACAGTTGGTTCTTCTTCGCGGCTTTTACGCCAATAGGATGCCGCTGTTGGAGTTGCTCGGGATCATGCAGCCTGAAGTGTGAAATCCACGCGGACGGCGTCGAAAGGAAAGTCGATGAGGCCTTTTTCGGTCTTTTGCAGTATGCCGGCGTCCAAAAGCACGTGGACTTCACCATGAACAGCCTTGATGTCACGTCCCAGCCTGCGCGCCGCCTCACGAATCGTCATTGGCCCCGCACCGGTCATCATTTTGAGAATTTCCCAGCGCTTGCCCGTCAGCACCCTGAACAGGAGGGAGGGAGAATCGAAGCTGATGAAGGCGCCTTGCAGTTCTCCTTCGAATGCCCGAACGAACCGCCGGCCGGCCGAATCACGGGATGATATCGTAAAAGTCACTGTACGCATCTTAGGGCCTCCAGTTGTTCGCATCATTCCAGAAATCGGCAAGCAGCGCCTGAGGCGTGGAGAAAGCATACGGCCGAACAGCCCCGCCCATATGAGAGTTCTGCACTCATGTGGAGATGATGCCAACGAGATCGGGTGTTGTCAAATACTCCAACAAACAAATTGGACAGCAACGGATGCAGCATGGCGGGGGATTAAACGCAATACAGTTCACTTAAGATCTATTTTTGTGGTATTCTCTCCTCCGGACTCAATTCTGGAGGAGGGACAAAATGGCTCGTACCGTTGCGCAGTTGCCTGAGGGAGCTCGTCTCACGGATTACATTAG
>JAEZXS010000093.1 GCA_023442755.1 Pseudomonadota bacterium
GCTCCACGCCTATGCCCATGAGGAAGCCGCCCACCTGATCGATGAGGCCGTCGAGTGCCTCAGCCAGGACGGATTCCTCGTGTTCCACGATTTTTTCATGGAACATCGACCAGGCAAGGCAGCCCTGTTCGATTTGAACATGTTTCTCAACACTTACAACGGCAGGGTGTTTGACGCAGGCTGGGTGAAAGAGCAACTCGAAGGAAGGAATATCGAAACGACCGGCCTCATCCCCCTGGACTCGGATACCGGGGTGATCGTTGCAGCCAGGAATGCGAAAAAGCTGGCTGAACTCCGCCTCGATCCCGTTTCCTTACTGACCGCAATGACAAAAAACCTCGGCTTTCGGAACGTTCGCTCGATCGACGTGGACTCCGTTCATGTAGCGGAATGGACGCGCCGGCGCTGCCGGTTCGGATGCGATGGCTTCGGGAAACCCCAGTGTCCGCCCAACAGCCCACCTCCCGAAAAAACGCGGGAAGTGCTGAAGGATTATTCCCGCGCCTTGCTGTTGGAAGGGGAACCCCCGACCCGGGATTTCCAGCTCAAGGTGCTGGAGGCGGAAAAGGAAGCCTTTACGGCGGGATTCTACAAGGCCCTCGCCTATTGGGCCGGCCCCTGCTCGCTCTGCAAACAGGGATGCCCCGGGGACAGCGCCTGCCGCAACACGCGCCTCGCACGGCCCTCCATGGAAGCTGCCGGAATAGACGTGTTCGAAACCGCAAGGCGGGCGGGGCTTTCGCTTCGGCCGCTAAAAGACAAGAACGATTACGCAAAGTACTTTGCGTTGCTTTTATTGGAGTGATCATGCGCATTTTAATGGTACAGGCGCTATCCATGGAGGAGGCATCACCGGAAAGGGTCTATCCCATCGGGATCGTCTGCCTGGCCGGGCGCCTGTCCGATCGGGGACATACCGTCGGCATCCTGGACATGAATATGGCGCCGGATCCCTTCGGGTCTCTCAAAGAAAGGCTCCTGGATTTCCGGCCCGACATAGTGGGGTTTTCTCTTCGCAATATCGATCCCCTCGGCAACCGGACCAGTTCTCTCATACCGTCCTTCATCGTGGCCGTCAGGATGGCGGCCGCGCTGTTGCCCGAGGCATGGATCGTCGTCGGGGGAACCGGTTTTTCTCTCTTTCCCGACAGGATTCTACAGGAACTGCCGGAAATCGACTACGGAGTGACCGGTGAGGCCGAAACGACATTTCCGGCGCTTGTTGCCTCACTGGAAAATGGATCGGGCCCGGCGCAGCCCCGGCTGCAGCGCGGGGCCGGCATCGACCTCGACGCGTACGTTCCCCCGGCACGATGCCTGCTCGACCCGTCCGCCTACCTGGGCATAAACGGCTACGTGGCCCCGGTCGGGATCGAAACAAAGCGGGGCTGTCCGTACCGCTGCGCCTATTGCGTATATCCGAAGCTGCAGGGAAGCGGATTGCGCTGCCGCCCCCCGGCAAACGTCGTTGACGAGATGGAGGCGTTGAACCGGGACTATTCCGTATCTGCTTTCCACTTCACGGACCCGGTCCTGAACATCCCGAACGGCCACCTGGAAGAGATCTGCCGGGAGATCCTGCGAAGGAAGCTCCATATCCGCTGGAGCGGGTTCATGCGGGAAGATAAACTGGACGAAAAGAACATCGCGCTGTTCGAAAAAGCGGGCTGCGAATGCTTCTTCTTCTCTGCGGACGGGCTTTGCGGGGAATCCCTGGATGTTCTGAAAAAGGGTCTGACCGAAAGGGACATCCTTAAGGCAGCCGAACTTGCCGCGGCAAGCGACGTGATCAGCGTCTACCACTTTATGGTGAACGTCCCGGGCGAGTCCAAAAAAACGGTCGAAAAGGGGATCCAGCTTCTCGAATGCATCTACGACCTGCACGCACGCAAGAGAAACCTCGGAACGGTCGTACTCAACAACATCCGCATACTTCCGGGAACGGTCATCGAAAAGATCGCCCGCGAGGAAGGCGTAATCGGCCCGGACACGGATCTTCTCTACCCCGTCTATTACAATCCCAAGCCCTTCGACACCTTGAGATATCAGCTGCAGACCCTGCACCTGCAGCAAAACGTGTTCATGTGGCAAGAGGTGAAATCATGAAGGTTCTCCTGCTCGAGCACCCGCGGGCATTCAACCCGCAGCGGTGCAACGACATAGCCAACACCCCCCTTTCCTCCTGCCTGCTTTCCGGGTATGCGGCCGCGGTTCTGACCGCCGCAGGGCATGATGTGGAGATCGTGGAAGGCTATCTCGAAAACCTTTCCTACGAGGCGATCGAACAGAAAATCAAAGCCATGAAGCCCGATCTTCTGGGCGTCCACATGGTCTATCACTGGCAGACGGACAAAAGACTTTTTGGCTTTCTCGAAAAGATGAAGAAAGAAGGGCTGACGAACCACATAACAGCTTTCGGCTACTATCCCACCTTCTACTTTGAAGAGATTCTCCGGGCATGCCCGCCTATCGACACCGTCGTACTTGGGGAACCCGAACCGGTATTTCCCGAGCTGGCCGACGCACTCGACGGTCGTTCACAGTCCTTCGATATTCCCGGCCTTGCCCGGCGGGACGGATGCGGCAACATCGTTTCCAGCCGGTGCAAACCGGTTGACGATCTGGACGCACTGCCCTTCCCGGTGCGCACCGAGGCCATGCTGCGCCTGCCGGAAGTGAACCTGCAGGGAAGCCGCGGATGCTACGGGCAGTGCACGTTTTGCTGCATCAATCCCTTCTACGCCGACGGGTCGCGGTGGCGCGGCAGGATCCCTGAAAACATCGCAGCCGAAATCGATGCGATCATGACCCGACACGCCAGCGGGGAATTCTACTTCACCGACCCGAACTTCTTCGGCCCGGGCAAGCAGGGACAAAACCGCGCCATGCGCCTGGCTTCTCTTCTCAAGCCCCGAAACATCCGCTTCGGCATCGAGGCCCGTGTAAACGACATCCACGACGATACCATCGAGGCACTCGTCGATGCCGGCCTGCATCACCTCCTCATAGGCCTCGAAAGCGGAAAGGATGCGTCCCTCAAAAGACTCAATAAGATGACGACCGTGGCCCAGAACGAACGGGCCGTCCGCATCCTGCGAAGTCACGGGATCGAGCCGAATATCGGCTTCATCATGTTCGAGCCCTGTTCCTCGCTCGAAGACATCCGCACGAATCTCGACTTCCTCCAGCGAAACAGCCTGCTCGACAATCTGCCCATAACTGCGAACGTGCTCTATCACCATCAGATCGTTCTGAAAGGCTCTCCCGCCTTCCATGCCCTGCGCGACCAGGGTCTGCTTCAACTGTCGCCCGATGAGGGCTACGAAGGGACCGCCGCGTTCATCGATTCCCGCGTGGCGGCCCTTGCCGATACGATGCGGCAGATCACCAACTCGGTCTTCCTGCAGATGTGGAACATATGGAGCGGCAAGGTGCCGGAACCTTCCGGGGCGGCTGAAAGATACGCGAAAATAAACAGCATGCTGGTGGAAACCTTCGAACACACCCTGAGCGGCCTCGAAAGCGGAAGAAAGCTGGAGGACGATGACAGACGGCTTGCCGTCCGCGAAGCGGAAGAATACATTGGGCGAATACTTACGGCGTGAGCAAATACGCGTGTTTTCCGTGGGAGCGGCTTGCAGCCGCGAGGGTATTTGCATTTGTGCGGGATAAGGCAAAAGCGCTTGAAAACCTGACAGCGCGACCTGCGGCCCCCACACCCCCTGCGCCGGCGCCCGCGTTGCGGGCAAACGGCGCAGGGCCGAGCGCACCGCCCCGGATCAGGTGACTCGCCCATCTCTTGCGGGTGAGGCCGAAGAGTTCCAGACAAGCACCTGGCCTTGAGACATGACGAAGCTGAAGTTCTTCTTCGCGGCTTCGCGTCTTCGCGAGCGAGAAAAGAAATCCATGATCCGGCCTGTTTCAGTGTGCTCCGATTGTCCGATCGCAACTGCAAGCCAACCACGACGAAATTCCGGAACTGTCCCTTTGGGTTCCTTATGGCTCGTCCTTCTTCGCGGCTTATACTTCTTTAATTTCAAGCAAGGTGGCTGAATCCATGCCCGAACAACTTTCTCCGATGAAAAAGCGCTTCCCGTTCCGGCTTGGAACCACTTCCTACATCGTTCCGGCGGCCGCAATTCCCAACATCCGGTTCCTCGGCCCGTATGTCGATGAAATCGAACTTCTCCTGTTCGAATCCACGGGCGAATACAGCCTGCCGTCAACGGACGAGATCCGGGAAATGGGGCAACTCGCCTCCGAGTTCGACCTGGTCTACAACGTCCACCTGCCTACCGATGTGTTCTCCGGCGATCCGGACCCAGCGGTGCGCGACCGGTTCAAGGAAACGATCCTCCGGTTCATCGACCGGACAGCGCCTTTGAATCCCACGACCTGTGTCCT
>JAEZXS010000161.1 GCA_023442755.1 Pseudomonadota bacterium
GCATTCACGATATCGATTACGTCGTCCCGTTCGGAAGGTTTATCCGATCGCTGCATTACTGGGCGGGGCAACTTATGATGGCTGCCGTGTCGCTCCACACCGTGCGAGTTGTTGCAGCGGGAGCATACCTGCCGCCGCGGCGTTTCAACTGGCTTGTTGGAACCGCACTGTTCCTGATGACCGCCGGCCTCGATTTCACCGGCTATATCCTGCGGTGGGACGCTCAGACGTTCTGGGCCGCGCAGGTCATGTCGCATTTGCTGGGCATAGTCCCGCTTCTGGGCAGCGGGCTGCAGCAGGTCTTTCTCGGCGGTCCCGAAATCACGGATGCCGGGCTTTTACGGCTCTATGTCATTCACTGCCTCATCGGTCCGTGTCTGGCCCTGGGTTTCATCATGTATCATTTCTGGCGGGTGAGGCGGGACGGCAGGCTTGGCCAGGCGCTCTGAAACGGTTGTGCCGTGAAGAGTTGCCTCCCGGCATCGAAACGGCGCGGAGCCTGGATTTACATTGACATTTGCCACGCCGTCACATACCATTCACAACTGGCTCAAGATAGCCTAATTTCCGTTTGTCACGAGGAGAGTATTATGAAGTGCAAGAAGATCGTTGTTTCAGCAATGTGCCTGTTTTTTCTCGTAGGGGTTGCTTTTGCCGGTACCGGCATGTGCCAGCAGACTAAGGGGAATGAAACTACAACCACTGCTCCTGCTCCGCAGGGGACGCCCGCCCCGGGAACAGCCGCAGCTCCTGCCGGCGATAAGGCGAAAGCCGATGATTCCAAAAAGGATGACAAAAAGGCTCCGGCCAAGAAATCCTATGAAGGGTGCTAGTCTCGATAAGCAATCTCCGCTTACGAGCTTGAGAAAGTCAGAGCCTGCCGTGAGGCAGGCTCTGCTGTCTCCCGCTCCCCGATATTGCCGGAACTGAAACGACGGGATCTTTCATCCGGACCGCTACGGGAGATCGGTTGCCGACTGCGCAAGGCACCGATCCTCAGGGCAAAACAGCTTGTGCCAGACTCCCTCTTGTTCACGAGGTTCGATCCCTCTCACTTCCAGCTTTATTTTGTGTTCACCGATGAGACATTTTTGATCCGGGCACTGCACTTCCAGCCAAACCCCTTCATCGCCGGCCTCCGCCTTTTCCCTCTCCCCGGAAGACATGTCTGCAATTTCTTCGGAAGAAAGACTGCGCGCATAGGGGCAGAAAACCCGGAGCGAATTCCCTCTGCTTTTGCTCTGCGGTGCTGCCGAAGCCATGGTTAGTACTCCTTTCAGCAAGAGATGCTGCAATTCACGGATATGATAATCATTATCAATTACCCTGCATGACTCTTGAAACTTTATTGTAAGGCATTAGTTTACGGGCTGTCTTCCCGGATAACACGAATACAAATACGTTTCATTCCATCTACGAAAATCAAACCAGCAGGAGGGGTAAGTGAATTCCAGATTTGCGGGTAAGTCGTGTCTTTTTCTGCTTTGCGTTTCCCTGTTTATTTTGTTTGCCGGAGTAACCCTGGACCGGACAGTGGCTCAGACTCCGGCTCCCGCACAGCAGTCTGCGGAGATCAAAGCCAAGCCTGTGGGTAACAACCTGGGGCTTGCGGGCAAACTTGGCAGGGAAGTGGCTGCCGCCCCTGAAGGGAAGGGGAAAGGGCAGATCGATCCCGCTGCTCCCCGCGGCGTATTCGGGATTCCCGGCGCACCGCAGACGGGGTTCGTCCTGGCTTTTCTCTGGGCTACATGGGTCGGCTGGATTTTTTCCACGGTCGGGGCATTCGGCGGAGTCATGGCCGGAGTGGGCCATATGACCGTATACGGGCTGGGCGACTATGTTCGTACCTTCAAGGACACGGCTCCCGGGTTGAACAAGACGCTCACGGACAGCATTCGTACCTCGAACCAGTTTCTTGTCGGGCTTTCGTCCATTATCAGCGTCATTAACTATCTCAAAGCCAAACGCATGTCGTGGCCTCTGGGCCTGGCGCTCGGAGTCGGGTCGATCGTAGGCGCCTTTCTTGCCGCTTCGCTCACTGCCGGCAAGGTCAGCTTCAGCCAGTATCAGGGGTGGTTCGGCGTCTTCGTGCTGATCGTGGGCTTCGTGCTGATTTATGAACTGACACCGGCCGGGCAGGCCGGAAAAAAGAAGGTCAGGGAGGCGGCCCAGGCTTTCGAGAAGACGGTGAGGGAAAAAAAGGATATCTCGGGTGCCGGCGTTACACTGAAGTCTTTCGGAATAACCAGGTCCACAATGACCTTTTTCGGCACGGATTTTTCCTTCAACCCCATCGCCGCCTTCTGCGGTGGAGTCGTCATTGCAGCCATATCCGCATTCATAGGCGTGGGTGGCGGTTTTCTCTACGTTCCCTACCTGACGAGTATCGTCGGCCTGCCCATGTTCGTGGTGGCGGGCACTTCGGCACTCGCCGTTCTGATCAGCATGGTCACCAGCATTGCGACATATATCAATGTGGCCGGCGCCGGCATGGACTGGGCACTGGTGGGGACCGAACTGGTTGGCGTTTTCATCGGTTCGATAATCGGCCCGCGGACGGCCAAGTACATACCGGACAAGTGGCTCAAGATCCTGTTCGTCGTGCTTGCCATGTACGTGGGCATCGGATACTTCAGCAAGGGATTTTTCGGCAAAGCCTGGGTGCCGATGTGATTCGTCTTCCGGTTTGTTGGAGTTAAAGCGCTTTGGTCATGGGTGGATTCTTCGATACATTTCTTTCGGCCATGTACGGGATTACGGGCATCAGCAGCCTCGACGGGGTGATCGGCACTTTTTTGCTCGGCCTGCTTGCATCCGTGATCGGCGAATTCAGCATTTCGGTTGTCTTTCGTATAAACCGAAAACACCTGGATAAGCTCAATGCCGATTTGAAAAAATATGGGGACCTCTCCCGCGAGGCGTTGCAGGTTGGAGACGAAGTCGCCTACAAAGCACTCAACAGGCAAGCCAACGATGCCTACGGCCAGGTTTTTTTCAACCGCTTCGGCCTGTCGGCCGCCTCGCTCTGGCCTGCCTTTTTTGCCCTGGACTGGATGCAGCATCAATTCGGGACCGCCGGGGTGCGGGTCCCATTCTTTCCTGCCGGAGTGAACTACGTAATTGTCTTCCTGATCTGTTTCATTGCGGCCCGGATGCTTTTTGGCCGCATCAAACGGCAGCTGCCCTATTTCAAAGGGCAATACGCCATGCTCCTTGCTTACGGCGAAAAAGACGAAACCGCCGGCAAACCGCTCTAACCTCCCGGCACCTCAAAAACTTGCGTTTCCGGAAATTCTTTCCCGGAGCGCAAGTTTTTTCATTTTGGGCTGTTTCACATGCAATAAGGAAAACATCCCCTGGTTCATTTTGCCGCATCCGGAGGACCCGAAATGAAACGCCACCTAGTTTGCCGTTTGATACTTGCGATCCAGTTGATGTTTGTCGGTTCGGCTTTTTGCACGCCTGACAATCCCGAGGACTGGGACGTAACGGACCGGTCGATCGGAGCGGAAAGGGTGGTCATGCACAGCTGCGACGAGACCGCCTGGGAGAGTTCCACGGGAATCGACGAGGGACAGGCTGCGCTCCAGGGGGCGTGGACCGGGTACGAGGCGGACCGCAAGGGAGAATGGTCGGTAACCTTCACCTATTCCGGCAGATTCGACATCAAAGGGCCCGGTGAGGAGCACTACGGCGGAAGATACAGGTTCGACAGCAGCCGGGACCCCAAACACCTTGACTTATATATCCAGGAATCGCATGACCCCACGCATACAGGCAAAATTTCCCCGGTTATTTACAAAGTGGATTCGAATACGTTGACGTTTGCTATGAGCTACCCGGGAGCAGAGTCCAGGCCTGTTTCGTTCACATCCGGGCCCGGAGTCAGGCTCTTCGTCCTCATTAAATAAATCGGTCCGATGCAGCGCCGTTCGTTTTAACTTGAACGTCCACTGGGATTGGCCTTATGCTGCACCGTCAGCAGGCTTTTCGACTCTTGTGCTTCAGGAGAAGGAAATAAACCATGTGGATAGTTCGCCTGGCATTGCGCCGGCCCTATACTTTCGTGGTCGCGGCCCTTGTGCTTTTACTCCTGGCGCCGTTCATACTGGTTCGCACCCCTGTCGACATCTTCCCGTCCATAGACATCCCCGTAGTCAGTGCCGTCTGGATTTACAACGGCCTGAGCGCGCGGGAGATAGAGCAGCGCATCGTTTTCAACCATGAGCGCATGATCAGCGCGCTGGTAAGCGATATCGAGCATATCGAGTCCACCTCCTACAACGGCGCGGGAGTCATCAAAGTTTTTCTGCAGCCCGGCACCCCCGTTTCAGATGGGGTCGCCCAGATTACTGCCAGCGGCCAGGCGGTTCTGCGCCTTCTTCCGCCCGGCGTCAACCCGCCCATCATTCTTCGCTATAACGCCTCAACGGTTCCGATCCTGCAGTACAGCCTTGCCGGGAAAAAGTTTTCGGAACAGGAACTGCAGGACATGGCTCAAAACCATGTCCGCGTCGGCCTGATGACGGTACGGGGCGCCTCTGTTCCCTATCCGTACGGGGGGAAGCCGCGGGTGGTTGCAGTCGATATCGATCTTGCGGCTCTCGAGGCGAAAAAGCTGGCGCCCCAGGATGTCGTAAATGCCTTCAATGCGCAAAACCTTGTTCTGCCCACGGGCACGGCCAAAATCGGTTCGACCGAATATACAGTTTCCCTGGACAGCAGCCCGAACGAGATCACCGCACTCAACGACCTTCCCGTAAAGACCGTCAACGGCGCAGTGATCCGGGTCGGAGACGTGGCCCAGGTGCACGATGGATACCTGCCTCAACAGAACATCGTGCGGCTGAACGGCATCCGCGGTGTGCTTCTCACGGTACTGAAGGCGGGGAAGACCTCGACACTTAATGTGGTGGACCAGGTAAAGAAGGTCATGCCTCGAATACTGAGTGGGCTGCCTCCAGAACTGGAAGCGAGGTATTTTGCCGATCAGTCGATTTTCGTTCGCGCGGCGGTAAATGGCGTTGTGAAGGAGGGCATCATTGCTGCCGGGCTGACCGGGGTTCTCGTGCTGCTCTTTCTCGGCGCATGGCGGGGTACGTGCATCATTGCACTCTCGATACCCTTGTCCGTGCTGAGTTCGCTGGCGCTGCTCAGCGCCTTGGGGGAAACCATCAACCTGATGACGCTGGGCGGCCTGGCGCTGGCCGTGGGCATCCTGGTGGATGACGCCACGGTGGAGCTGGAAAACGTTCATCGCCAGATGGCGACGGGCAAGCCAACAGTGCAGGCAATTCTCGACGGGGCGCAGGAGATCGCTCTGCCCGCCTTCGTCTCCACCCTCTGCATCTGCATCGTTTTCGTTCCGATGTTCTTCCTCTCGGGAGTTGCACGATACCTGTTCGTCCCGATGGCCGAGGCCGTGGTATTCGCGATGCTGGCAAGCTATGCGCTTTCGCGCACCCTGGTCCCGACTCTGGTCATGTGGTTTTACCGCAATGTTTCATACAGCGGCCACCTGGCGGAACCAGGATTGTCGACCCTCCCGCTGCGGCCCTTTTTATGGCTGCAAGTTTGGTTCGAGCGCGGTTTTACACGGTTCAAGGAAGGCTATCGCCGCCTGCTGGGCATCGCTCTGCAGCATCGCCTTGTCACCGTGGCGCTTTTCCTGGTTTTTTGCACGGTGACGGCTCTATTAATTCCGAGGCTCGGCCAGGACTTCTTTCCTGCGGTCGATGCCGGGCAGTTCCGGCTGCACGTGCGGGCCCAGGGCGGACTGCGGATCGAGGAGACTTCTCGATTGATCGACCGCATCGAGGATGCGATCCGGCAGGAGATCCCGTCGGAGGAGATTTCCGGGATCCTGGACAACATCGGGATACCCACGGGAGGCCTGCCGCTGGCGTATATCGATAACGGGCTTACCGGCACCAGCGATGCGGACATCCTCGTTTCCCTTTCTTCCGGCCACCGCCCCACCGCCAATTATGTAGGACGCCTGCGGAACAGACTCGGCCGGGATTTTCCCGGAGTCACGTTTTATTTCCTGCCGGCCGATATCGTGAACCAGACGATCAACTTCGGGATTCCCGCGCCGTTCGACATCCAGATAGTAGGAAGGGATCGGGAACGCAATCGCGCAATAGCAGCCGGCCTGGTGAATCAAATCCGGAGCATACCGGGTGCTGTCGACCTTCGGGTGCAGCAGCCTGCCGATCAGCCTGAAATCCACTTTTCCGTCGATCGGATGATGGCATCCCAGGTGGGCCTATCCGAACGGGACATCGCCAATTCGCTGCTCCTGAGCCTGAGCGGCAGCAGCCAGGTCCAACCCAACTACTGGCTCAACCCGCGCGTCGGCGTTCAGTACCTGGTTAATATACGCGTGCCGGAACACCCGATGGATTCTCTTTCCGCGCTCAATTCGATTCCGGTCGGCGCCTCCCAGATACTCGCGAACCTGGCTTCTTACAACCGCCGGAGCGGCTCACCCATATACTCGCACTATAATGTCCTGCCCGTCATCGACGTCTTCGGCGGTGTGAGCGGCCGGGACCTGGGCGGGGTACTCGCGGATATACGGCCCCTCATAGCTCAGGCGGAAAAGCAACTGCCTCGGGGCAGCTTCATCATGCTTCGCGGGCAGGCCGATACCATGCACTCCAGTTTCACCGGGCTTGGAATCGGCGTTGTCCTGGCTGCGGCCCTTATCTATTTTCTGCTGGTCGTCAACTTTCAGGGATGGCTCGATCCCCTCATCATCATCACTGCCCTTCCCGGCGCCCTGGCAGGCGTTGTCTGGGGATTGTACCTGACTCACACCACCCTGAGCGTGCCGGCATTGATGGGCGCCATCATGAGCATGGGGGTCGCAACGGCAAATTCCGTCCTGGTCGTGACCTTTGCCAGGAATAACCTCCACGCGGGGGACGACCCGCTCCTGTCCGCATGGAATGCAGGCGCAGGCCGCCTGCGTCCGGTGCTCATGACGGCTCTTGCCATGATCGCCGGAATGCTGCCGATGGCGCTGGCGCTGGGTGAAGGAGGGGAACAGAACGCGCCGCTCGGGCGGGCGGTAATAGGC
>JAEZXS010000180.1 GCA_023442755.1 Pseudomonadota bacterium
GGTCCATGGTCCGTGCATGGAGTGCTTGAAAGACGAAATATCCGCAGATTTCGGGGATTCTCGCAGATTTTCGCGGATTTTTCCGGGTTTTGCTTTTTGAAGGATCACCATCTGCGGACAGGTATTCTTCGTCCCCCAAAAATTCTTCCGCCGGCTGAACGAAAATTATCCCTACCTGAAAAAAGAGGCCGATAATGTTGGCCGCGTGCGTCGGGCAAACCGATCTTTGCCGGTGACCGGCGCCGCGACGCCACACAAAGCCACTCCGTGGGCGCGGGGTGATGGGAGGCAGCTACTCCCGCGCCTTAAAGAATTGTCCTTCCGCCCTTCGCGGAACCGAAAGCAGGGGAGACAGCCCCAGGGATCTTTGGCAAAAGAATATTCGAGTCCGGGTAACCCAACACGGATACCGCCCGGACGCGGAGCGCGCCGGGAAAAGGTGAACCGCTCACGCTTCCCGCCTTCCACGTCCCCGCGGTGAACTCCCTGCTTTGTCCGTTATCCAGCAAACCGGCTCCTGGACTCGGTTTCAACCTTTTTCAATCCATTTCAACTCTCAACGCAATTCAATGGTTTCAATGGTTTTGAAATTTTGGGGCCCCCGCCGGCCCCGCGAATCCCGCGAAACGCGGGCGCGAGTTCGGGAAAAAGAGGGTACCGAAATCCAAATGACGTGAGAAGTGCGAGTAAAAACAGGAATAAAAAACTGGCTCCCGGCCTTCGCCGGGATGAGGTCGTTGTTATTTGCCGGGTTTTGACTGCGTGAGTGGGAATTTCCCAAACCACCATTCATTGTGGCACGGTCTCTTTCCCGGAATGACGAATAGAGCGCCCTCTCGATTAATATATCGAGGACTTACGAAATACTGCACAGGATATGCCTTAAACAGCATATGATTTTGGGATCTTAAGTGCCCATTCAGACGTGTTTACATATATATCATATCATCCAACGATTAATTCCTTCTTGGTCAAAAGTATAAATGACTTGATTTTATGGATATTTTGAATTGCTGCAGAAAAGTTCAATTGCATTCAAGTTTGCCCTTTTCCCGGTTCTCATCAGATGTTATTAAAGTGATATTTTTTTCGTACGATTACTAAAGTCTACCAGTACTGCATAATAAAACAGGATCTTCAGTGCCTCATAACCGTTTTCTCCCAACCATTCGGAGTAAACTATACAGTCTCGTCCTTTTCATGTTCGTTCCGATTCTTTTGCTTCAGGCCGTAATGCTCTACAATCGGGTACAGGGCCGGCAGGCAATCGAGTTCCAGGAGAATCTGGAAGTGGCGAGAGCGGTTGCGGGTACATGGAATATGTTCGTCGAGTCCGTCCTGCACCAGGAATTGGCTATTTGCATCAATCTGACGATGCCTCAAGACTTCTCCACCGACCAGATGAACCGGATACTAGAAGCCAACCGGGCGGCTTTGCCGGCGATCCGCAACTTTGCCTGGGTGAATCCGCTGGGCCGCATCATAGCATCGAATATGGAAGAAGTTATTGGAGAAGAAATAGCCGACCGCCCCTTTGCGCGCGTCATTTTTGAGGGAAAAGACTGGAGCGTGAGCGATCTCATGCTTTCGCGAGGAACTGGGGAACCGGTATTCTTCATCAGCCGGGGAATCCGAAATGGAGACGGAAAACTGCTCGGCATGGTTGTCGGCGCAGTGCGGGCTGAGAAAGTGCGAGACATTCTGGGGCTAAAACTTTCACACGGCGGCGCGGTCAGCATTCTCGACGGACAGGCTGCAATGGTCGACTGCTATCCGCCAAGAGAATTGAAATGGGAAGACCGTGATTATCTGCAAAAGCGTCCAGCGCTGCGGGATGCACTTCATGGCGAAGAAATAACGGGCATTTTTCCAAATCCCTCCAATGGCGAGGACAGGATAGTAACCTGTACGCCAAGCCGATTCACCGATTGGATCGTATGCGTCAGCCGCTCCAAAGCGGAAGTCATGGATCGTATCTGGTCGCAGGCAATCCGGCAATTTTCTCTTTCCCTGCTGCTGACGGGCATCATATTTATAGCCGCTTTCCTTCTCTCACATGAAATCGTGAGCGCGATCAAAAGGCTTCGCGAATATGCCGCAGCCCTCGGACGCGGGGAACCAAACCGGCGTGTCGACTTCAAGGGGTCGGTGGAACTCCAGGAGCTTGCTTCCTCGTTTCATGCCATGGCGGACGAAATCGGAAACCGGGAGGAGATGCTCCTCAGGAGCGAGGAAAAATACAGGGAACTGGTCGAAAATGCGAACTGCGTCATCATACGGCTGGACCTGGACGGGAGGGTCACCTTCTTCAACGAATTCGCCCAGAAATTTTTCGGCTATTCGGAGGAGGAAATCCTCGGACGGCATGTGGTCGGAACCATTTTGCCCGAAACGGATTCGGCCGGGCTCGACTTGAGCGCGACATTGGATGAAGTTATCCGAAATCCCGACCAATATGCCGCCCATGAACACGAAAACATACGAAAAAACGGCGATCGAGTATGGGTAATGTGGGCCAACCGGGCGCTCCTGAATGAAGAAGGCAATGTGTGCGGCATTCTCGGCATAGGCGCCGACATCACCGCCCGGAAAAAGACCGAGGGGAGCCTCAGGAAGTCGGAGCAGGAAAAGACCGCAATCCTGGGCAGCCTGAAGGACGTGGCCGTTGAGTACCTCGACGCCGAGATGCGGGTAATCTGGACGAATTCGGCGACGGAGCACGTCTTCAACCTGTCGCCCGAGGAACTCAAGGGACGCATATGCTACGAAGCCATCCACAATTTGTCCGAACCCTGTGAGGGATGCACCGCGGTCAAGAGCGTGCAGACGGGAACTCCCCAGGAAGGTGAGATTGTAAGGGCTGACGGCCGGGCGTGGCTGGTTTCCTCTAATCCGGTAAAGGACTCCACCGGCAGAGTGGCCAACGTGGTCAATGCCGCGATGGATATTACCGGGCGCAGGCAGATGGAGGAGGCTCTGCGCGCGGAGATTATGGAGCGCAAGCAGATAGAGGCGATACGGCGGCTCGATGAGGCGCGCCTCGAGGCGCTATGGCAGTTGAGCCACCTGACGGAGGCTTCGATAACGCACATCCCGGAATTTTCCCTGGAACAACTGGTAAGGCTTACGGAAAGCAAGGTCGGCTGGGTCGGGTTCCTGGATGAAACAGAAACGAAGCTGACGGTTCATGGCTGGCCCGAAACCCGGCGGGGGCAGCGTCTTCCCGTTGAGCAGGCCGACATTTTCGCTGAAGCCATCCGGGAAAAGAAGGTGATCGTCAAGAACGACTACTCGTGTCCCGATTTAGCCATGGGGGAAATTTCGGGAACTGTCGCTCCGATTTCCCGAATAATGGTAGTTCCCATATTCGGCAACGACCGCGTCGTAGCCGTTGCCGGCGTCGGGAACAAGCCGGAAGAATACAACCCCTCGGATGCCCGCCAGATTACACTCCTCATGGACGGCATGTGGAAGATAATGCAGCGGGAAAAAGCGGAAAAAAGCCTTCGGGAATCGGAGAGCCTGGCGGCAATGGGAAGGGCGATGGCTGCGGTTGCCCACGACATGAAAACCCCGCTCATTGCAATTGGCGGGTTTGCCTCCCTGGCCTTGAAACACATCGAGAACGGCAGCCCCATCCGTGACAAACTGGAAATCGTCGTAAAGGAGGCCCGGCGGATGGAAAACATGGTGAAAAGCCTGCTCGACTTTTCACGGCCGTTGAAGCTCGATCGCACCGAGGGTGATCTCGCATCACTGGCGGCGGAGTGTATCACGATAGTCACCCCCCTGGCCCGGGCCAGGGAGGTCCTGATTCACAGCCGATTCGATCCCTGCGTTGCCGCAGCGGTGCGCCTGGATTTCATGAGGATGAAACAGGTGTTCATCAACCTGCTGTCAAACGCCATCGATGCTTCTCAGGAAGGTGGAGAAGTGGTCATTGAATATGCTCTGAAGCAGGATAAGCTCTCGATAAGCGTGATCGATTCGGGCTGCGGCATTGCAGCCGACAAGAAGGATGAAATCTTCTCTCCGTTCTACACGACCAAAAAGGGAGGCACCGGCCTGGGGCTTCCGATCGTCAAGAAGATTGTCGAGGCCCACCTCGGATATATCGAGGTTCTCGACAATCCCGACAAAGGGATGACTTTCCGCATGGAGCTTCCGATATCCGAGTGAATGCGGCCCTGTCGGTCTATTCCGTATTCGATTCCGAGCGTGTCACCGAAAGGCCGCTGATCGCCTCCAATGCGCCCTCGAAATCATACTCGGCCAGGCAGGCGGCAACCCGTTTCACGCAATCCTCATTCTCCTCCCCTTCCAGCATAGACGCCAGCCGAGTCAGGGTGTCTTCCGTTCCTACCGGATCGTGTTCACGGGCGTACCTGGCAAACGTGCCTATCAGGTGCGGCAGGTTCTTCCTGTCGGCAATCTGCTGCGGGACTCCGGTTTGCGTGCCGGGTTGGTTGAGGACTGCCGTGCCCCGCGATTTCAGAAAATCACGTGCAAAAAGCGTCGTCGCCGCCATGTGCCGCTCCAGTTTCGACAACAGCTCGGGTATCCTGTCTTCGACGCTCTCCCGGATTGCCGTTTCGAGTTCCAGGACGGAATTGAAGAGTGCCCTTGCGGAGACGTTCCCGGCGACGCCTTTTAAAGTATGTACTCTGCGAAGCGCCTCCATCGTGTCGCCACGCTCAAGTTCCTCGCGGACCCCGGCAACTTCTCTGTCGGCACTTTCCAGGAAGAGCTTCATTACATCGGCCAGAAGAGATTCTTCGCCACCCAGTCGTAGCAAGCTCTCTTTTACGTCGATTGCCGGAAGCTGACACACCTCTGTCTTCTTCGGGATTCCGGCTTCGGTGGGGTTCCCGGACTTTTCATCGCTTTGCGGATCAGGGGACGTTGCGGAATCTCCGTTGATCCCGACCGGGACGGCGGTTCCCGCTCCCTCTCCCGTAATCCAGCGCAGCAGGATTTTGCGAAGCTGCCTGGTATCGAAGGGTTTGCTCAGGTAATCATCCATACCGGATGCTATGCACTGCGCACGGGCATCGCCTATAACATGGGCGGTAAGAGCAATAACCGGAATGTGTGCCCCCGTGCCGGAAGAGGCCTCCTTCTCCCTGATTTTCCGCGTAGCCTGATACCCGTCCATTTCCGGCATCTGGCAATCCATGAAAACAAGGCTGTACTGTTTGCCGGCCAGGGCATCTATGGCTTCCTTTCCATTGGAAACCACGTCGACATTCAGGCCCAAACTCGTTAGCATGGCCTGTGCCACCTTCTGGTTGATCAGATTGTCCTCGGCGAGGAGGATATCGCCCTGTATCCGTATCCTGCTTTTCTGCGTTGCCGGACGAATCTCGGTGATGGGTTTTCCTGAAGCGGCAAGCGCCGCAAGAGCATCATACAACTGGGACTGGCGGACAGGTTTGGTCAGAAAAGCGCGTATTCCAGCCATGCGCCCTTCATTTACATCGTACTCCCCGACCGAGGTCAACATGATGAGCCGCACACCGGCTATTTTTTCGTCCGACTTGATCCTGCGGGCAAGTTCGATCCCGTCCATTTCCGGCATCATCATGTCGAGGATTGCAATGTCGAAGGGAATCCCCTGCAAGACGGCTTCATGGAGCATCTCGAGCGCGCACTGGCCGCAATCCGCACTTCGTGCCTCCATCCCCCAGCATCCCGCCTGCTCGTTTAAAATGAACCTGTTTGTCTCGTTGTCGTCAACGATCAGGAGGCGCAGTCCGCGAAGATTTCCCGGATGGATGGGGATGCGCCAATCGGGATTGCTGCCCTTCTTGAGCCGTACCTGAAAGCTGAAACTGCTTCCCCGCCCCGGCGCGCTCGAAACGGTGATGGAGCCGCCCATCATCTCACAGAGCTGTTTGCTGATGGCAAGGCCGAGTCCGGTTCCACCGTAGCGCCGGGTCATGGAACCGTCAGCCTGAGAAAAAGAATCGAATATATGTTTCTGGGCCTGCAAAGGAATGCCGATCCCGGTATCCTTCACTTCGACTCCGACAACCGCATAATCCGGCCCATGTTCGAGCACCTTTGCCCGAATGACCACTTCACCCCGCTCGGTGAATTTGATGGCATTGCCGACTAGGTTGGTCATTATCTGCCGAAACCTGCCCGGGTCTCCGTAGAAGGATCCATGAATCCCGGCATGGATGCGGCATGCGAGTTCGAGCGATTTCCTGCGCGCATGTTCGGCGAAAAGTTCCATGACGGATTCGATTTCATCGCGCAGGTCGAATTCCACACTGTCAAGTTCGAGCCTACCGGCCTCGATTTTGGAAAAGTCGAGGATATCGTTCAAAACCGCAAGCAGCGATTTTCCGGAGCTGAGCAGAGTGGACGCCAGTTCCCGCTGATTCTCGGTGAGCCTGGTTTGAAGGAGCAACTCGGCCATGCCGAGCACTCCGTTCATGGGGGTTCGAATTTCGTGACTCATGTTGGCCACGAATTGGGATTTGGATCGATTGGCGGCCTCGGCAGCCTCCTTGGCTACAGTCAGCTCATTGACGCGCTCGGCTATCACTCGCGCCATGGTATTGAAAGCAATGCCCAGCTTGCCGACATCATCGTCCCCCTCGGGAACAACCGGTGGCGGGAAGTTTCCGGACCCCACCTGGATGCTTGCTTCCGTCAGGGTTGTGAGGCGCCTGGTAATCCGGTAACCGAGGAAAAAGAGTATGACGGATGAGAGCACGATTTCAATGCCCGCAATGCTTACCCCCTGAATGAAAAGAGCTTTGCGTGCGGCAATGATCTGGGATAAGTCGAGCCCGAAGTGGAGGGTTCCAAGGGGCTGCGAGTAGTAGACAATAGGGCTTTCGTCATCGTAGCGGGGGGTAATCCCACTGTCCAGGAGCGAAAAATTCTCGCTGGGGGCTGGCAAAGCGACGTCCTTCGGCCATCCGCTCGAACAGATTCGATTCCCGTTAGTATCGACGATTGCGATGTAATTCACTCCGCCCGCGGCGCGACTTTCCTCGATGACTGCCTGTACCGTCGCATAGTCGCGCTGAGCCAGCGGCGCTGTCAGGGCGGCGGAAATGACCGGGTGCATCTGATCGGCCTGCAGACGCGCCTGGGAGATCATCTCTCCATAGAGCAGCCGTATACTGTTGGCAACCATGATCGAAAGCATGACCATTTCGACCCCCACGGCCAGGAGCAACAATCGACCACGGATGGTTTTGCTGGGAGAGATCAATTTCATTTATCACCTCAATGAAGGGTCAGTCTCACCTCGGCGGTATATTTGTCCATTGCCTCCAGTTCATGCGGCCCCAGCTTACGGTAGCCCTCGAGCTTGTTCGCTTCGAAGTAGCGCTTCCCCTCGATCGTTTCGGCAAAGCTCCGGAGAGCCGCATCAATCTCCTTTTCGCGCGCCGCATCGCGGCTGTTCAATACGTATACCCGGCCGGCCATATCCGGGCTTTCCACCAGGATGCGGAGCTGGTTCTGGATATCGGGTGAGAGTTTCTGGAAGTTGGCAAGGGAAGCGAGACCCACTGCGGCATCGCCTGCAACCACCAGTTGCGCCACACTGTCCGAAGCACTCACATAGCGGACTGAAATTTCGCCAACGTTGTCTTGAAGCCAATGCTGGCCCCATATCGTCACCAGGGAAGACGGACTCAACCCGAGTGCGCTCTTTCCTTTCAAGTCCTCCGCCGAACCGATCGGACCATCCTTTTTGATAAAAATCACGGACTTGAAACCGGCAGCGTAGGTAAGCAGAGGGATATAGCCTGCATCGGTTTGAAGCAGACGGGCCTGGTGGCCTGTCGTCACCGCAATGTCATACGCTCCGGCAAGCCCCCGCCGCGCAAACTCGGTAAAATCCGGAGCGGTCACGACCTCCACTTTCATATTGAGAGTTTTTTCCAGGTGCGCCCTCAACGGCTGATACATCTCAAGAATCACGCGAGCACTCGTGTGGGGCGCCACCCCAAAAATGAACGAATCACCGGCAAAACCCGAGCCGGATGAAAGAGAAATCGATAAGACCAACAGGACTCCCAGAATGACTCTCATTCCACTCCCCTTTGCGCCCCGTGCTTTTTCCAGCATGTTTCTTCTCCGAAGCTGAATCAATAATCCCTTCTCTTATACGCAC
>JAEZXS010000238.1 GCA_023442755.1 Pseudomonadota bacterium
ACGTACCCCTGCTCCTGCAATTTCCCGATAGGTTCCAGTCCATGCGACTAAAGTCAAGATCAAGAGGTTTTCTGCTGTTTTTGTTTTTTGCCCTTCTTGCGGCAACCTTTTCGTGCGGATCGAAAGAGAGCTACATCGGCACTTACACGGCATCGGCAATCGACTCGGTAAAACAGAGCGAAACCGTGCTGGAACTCAAGGACAACGGTCAGGGTGTCTGGCGGGTTGGGGACGACGAGGTCAATTTCTCCTGGTATGTGAGATCCAGTGAACTCAGGATCAATACCAAAGGTGGCGGTGTTATCACTGGCCAGGTCGAGGGGGAAATCCTGAAGGTTTCTCTCCCGGGCACAAAAATGATGACTTTCAAAAGAGTGAAGTAGGCCGGTTCGCCGGTGCAGTATACGCATAAGAGCCGACTACCCCTCACAGGGCCGTCGGCTCTTATGCTTTACAGGCGCTTGCCAGGCAACGGGTCTATTTGAAGATAACCTGCAGGACCGAGTCGACCTTTCGCAATACCTCCCCGATCCTGACCGCTTCGGCCTTTCCTATCTTCCCGGCCGTCCCGAGACGGTGGAGTTCCGAAACCACCTCCTCCACGCCGTCAATTCCGGCCCTGGTGTCCAGATCGTTGTCCATGCATTCCTGAAAACCCGATGTGATGCCCGCCGTAAGTTCCTTTACCTTCTCATCTCCCGCTGTCTTTGTCCCGGATTGCCCGTTGAGTATGTCTCCCACTTGTGACCTTAGCGTATCGAGGCGCTGACATCTGGAGCGAAAAGATTCGATCGTGAGGTTCAGTTTCTTTCTATAGTGCCTGCTGAGCAGGTAATAACGAATATGCTGCCAGGAAAAACCTTCCGTCAAAAGGTCTTCAGGAAAAACCTCGTTATTCAGGCTCTTTGACATCTTCCTGCCCTGCGAGAGCACATGCTCTCCATGCAGCCAGTATCGGGAGAGTTCCTTCCCGGAAACCGACTCCATAACTGCAATGTTGTAGTCGTGGTGCCTGACCAGGTTGTCGATTCCGCCGCAGAAAATGTCCAGTTCGTATCCCAGGTTCTCCGAGATCATGGCCGGGTCCTGGATATTCCAGGAAGGCCTCCCCTTGCCTATTTCCGTATCCCAGTAGACGCCGTCCCCGCCCTTGTAGGCATGCCACAGTATGAAATCGCCCAGATTCCATCTCTGGCCGGGATAGGTATCCTTTTTGAACCGCCTCCGCTGTTTGGGCCACTTGCTCATATCCAGCCGGTAGAGCTTCCCGAAGCCCCCAAACTTCAAGGGATCGAAAAAGATATCTCCGTTATGGCTGTAGGCGTGACCCGAATCGAGCAGCCTGCGAATCAGGTAGACGGATTGCTCTATACTGGTCGAGGCACGCGGGATCTTTTCGGGAAGCCTTATCCGCAAAAGCCGGGATTCTTCCTCAAAACGCTCCGCCACGGACCGGGTAAGCTCTCCGACTTTCAGTGCGTGCTGCTCTGCTTCCTCGATTGCCTTGTCTTCTACGTCGGTGAGATTGATAACCCTTCGTACATCGTAGCCCTTGTACTCGAGGTACCTTTGCAGCGCGTCTTCCCAGGTAAAAGTACGATAGTTTCCAACATGGGGCCGGCGATAGATGGATGGACCGCAGGTAAACATTCTGACAATACGGTCGTCTCGCGGTGTAAACGTCTCTTTTTCTCTGGTCATGGTGTTCTGAAGCTTGAGCATAAATCTATCCCCTTCGCGCCATCGCCTGGGTGCCTGCCTTTTCGTATCAGGCCCTATTATATCTGCAAATTTCGCAAGTCATGAGGAATGGTTATCCACCGGACGAGAATTTAGAACGATAGCCCCGCTTTGTAAAGAGACGTGCATCGCCGCGCGAGGATACCTTATTCTTTCCCTGCCTCCTGTCCGGCCTCATCCTCGGCCGGCGGAGCCGGTTTTAACCTGTTAACCAGGACCTTGTCCACCCGATGGCCATCCATGTCGACAACCTCGAAGCGATATCCACAACATTCGAAATGATCACCCGTGGATGGAACCCGCTTCAGATAGGCCATTATGAAACCGCCGAGAGTGTGAAACCGCCCGGTCCTCTCCTCGGGAAGTTTTTTGATCTCGAGGTGAGCTTTCAGTTCATCGACGGCGAGCATCCCGTCAACGAGCCAGGACCCGTCTTCACGCTCGACGATTCTCTGGCCCTCTTCCTCGCGCGACGAAGGAATATCGCCCACTATCGCCTCGAGAATGTCTGTCAGGGTGACCATTCCCTCTATCGTGCCGTATTCATCGACGACGATCGCCATCTGCATGCCCGACTGCCGGAAAAGCTCCAGAACCTTCAGGGCATGCGTGTTCTCGTGTACGAAGAGCGGTTTGAGCATTGAGGCCCTAAGGTCCAAAGGCTGACCGTTCAGGCACCGAACGGCAAGATCGCGCACGTGCACGACTCCGAGAATATTTCCAAGGCGCGCATGGCCCACCGGGAACCGGGAGAAAACGCTGCGGGCGATCCTACGCCTGGTCTTGTCGGCCGATTCGGCAACATCCAGCCACTCGATCTTGTTACGAGGGGTCATCATCGCCCCGACGCGACGGTCTCCGAGCCTGAAAACCCGTTCCACCATCTCCTGCTCGACTTCCTCAAAAACGCCGGCAAGAGTCGCCTGGTCGATCAGCAACCGGATCTCATCCTCAGTAACGGGCGGTTCCTTGCTTGGTCGGACCCGTCCGATCCGGAGGACAAATTCGGTGGAAATGCTCAGGAGCTTGATTGCCGGAGCAGCAATCCGCGACAGCAGTTTCATCGGCTTCGCAACCGCGGCGGCCAGGCGTTCAGGACTGTTGAGGGCGAGCCTTTTCGGAACCAGCTCAGCAATCAGCGAACAGTAGGTAATCAGTCCAACCACGAGCGCGAGGGAGATCTTTCCGCTGTGCTCGATCAGGAAGGGCAGCGATGTCGAGGACACGATCACCTCCTCCAGATTCTTGGAGAGAGCGGCTTCCCCGAATGCCCCGCTCAGCACCCCGATCAGGGTGATCCCGATTTGAATGGTGGCAAGAAAGCGCTGCGGGTTCCGGGCGAGGTCAAGTGCAACGCCCGCCCTGCGGTCGCCTTCTTCCGCGAGTTGCTGGAGCCGGAGTTTTCGCGATGAAATGACGGCGAATTCCGACATTGCAAACAAGGCGTTGAGCATGATGAGCGCAAACACGACAATCAGGTTCAAAATACCTGAACTCATTTCCTACTCCGCAGACTGTCTCTAACGACTGTTCCCTTAAATCAAAAAAGGCGGGCAAAGGACCCGCCATTGTAGTTGGTAATAGAGAAAGGATCGGGGCAAGCCCCGATACGGTTAGGCCACGGATACGGAACTGGCCTGCGCGCCTTTATCCCCGGCCTGCTCCACAAAGGTTACGGCCGTGCCGACCTGAAGATCTTCGAATTTCGCATCCAGGACGGCATTCTCATGGAAATAAATCTCCCGCCCTTCGGAGGTAACCAGAAATCCGTAGCCTTCTTCGGGGAAGATCCTTATGATCCTTGCCACCGGTTTTTCGAAATGCGTCTTTATCTCCCCGCGCTGCTTTTCAGCGTACTCCTTGATACGTCTCTGCGCCGTTTCAAAGGAGTTGACTATCGCAACGTGCAGATCCTCATCGGGCTCTCTTTTGACGACCAGCTCTCCTCCGGGCACCGTGATGTCGATCCTGACATTGTACGTCATTCCGCTGCGCTGGCTGCGGTGGGGCATATCGACCTTCACCCGGCATCCGATGATCTGATCGAACATTTTGTCGAGCTTTGCTGCTTTTTCCCTTATAAGCGCTTCGGTTTCATCATTGAGCCGTACGTCACGCGCGCTGATCTCGAGCGGTAGTTTCATAAGATCTCTCCCTCTTTTTATTTATCTACAAATCCCTGAACGGGGAAAAAATCATTTACCAGTCAGTGCAGATGCATTGCAACGATTTTTTACGGCTTGAGCCGCGTCTCGATCCTCGTCGGCGCCTCGAGGGTGCGGTGCACAGGACACCGATTCGCAATCTCGAGCAGTCTCTGCCGCGTTGCATCATCCAAATCCCCCTGCAGTTCGACCTCTCTTTCTATGAAATCTATTTTCTTTGTTTTTTCGCTGCATTCTATGCAATCCTCGGCATGAATCTTCTGGTGCCTCAGCCTGACCACCACAGCATCGAGGGGAATCTTCTTTCTATCGGCATACATCCTGATCGTCATGGCCGTGCAGGCGCCCAGCGAGGAAACCAGCAGATCGTAAGGATTTGGCCCCGTATTTCCCCCGCCCACAGCTATTGGTTCATCGGCAATAAGTGAATGCCCATTGGCTATTATCTCTACCTGAAAGCCGGACTTTCCGATCCGCACAACCGTCCGGTTATCGGTAAGATCGACCAGGCTTTCCACCTTTTCCGGTATACCCAGGTATTTCTTGGACCATGCCGCAAGTACGGAACCGACATACTGCGAATCCTCGCGGTTCGACAGCAGGTGATCTGCCTTATCCAGAGAAACGAAGCTCTTCGGGTGCCTCGCAGCCATGAAAATCTGAGCGGCGTTATCGATCCCCACTATCCTGTCCAGGGGTGAGTGAAATATCAGGAGCGGTTTGCGCAAATTCCTGATTGCACCTTCCATGTTATTCCGGTGAAGGTCTTCCAGAAAAGGCCGCCTGATCTTGAAAGCCCTGCCGTACAGGTTCATCATCGTCTCACCGGTGCGATCGAGCTTCTCTTTGGAACCGTCTTCCAGCAAGCCGGCCAGATTGGAGGTATCGGCCGGGGCGCCGATAGTGGCGACAGCCCTGGTCGAAGGAATTCCCGCAGCCGCCTGCAGTACAGCGGCGCCGCCCAGGGAATGCCCTATCAGCAGCTTTGGCGCCTCAAACCTGTCGCTCAGGAAATCCGCTGCCGCAATCAGGTCAGAAACATTCGTGGAGAAATTGGTTTCCGAAAAATCCCCTTCGCTTTCACCAAGGCCGGTGAAATCGAAGCGCAGAACAGCCAAGCCATGCCGTGCAAGAGCCCGGTTGATGTTGACTACCGCGTTGAAATTCTTTGTACACGTAAAACAATGCGCAAAGATTGCGAATGCGGAAGGTTTTTCGTCAGCGGGCAAATCCAGACGTGCAGCTAAGCGCCGCCCTTCCCGGTTGGTGAAAGATAGCCTCTGGAATTGCATACTTATCCTTGTATGAGAGCTTAACATCCACATTTAGGCCATAGGGAAAGGTAAATCATTGAGTGCAGTCACGCAATCACATTCAGCAGTCGAAGTACATCGATAACATTTTACACTATATCGATCGGGATATATTCTGCACAAAATGGACTCGCACAAAATACCTGCTTGACAGAAAAAGAAATAGTTCACTAAAATAGGTCGAGTTTGGACTCAGACTGAGTGGATTCATTTCTGGCATATGTTTTCTGAATAACAAGGAGGAGAGCTGCAAATGATTCGAGGTGTAAGGTCCGTTTCCTGCATTTTGACCGCTGCGCTGTTTGTATTTTCAGTGGTCGCCCTGGTGTACGCCGCTGACAAGGCGCCCGACACCATCACCCTCAAACCATCCTTGTGGGCCAACCTGACCAAGGCCCCCGTGGTCCTGACCCATAAGAAGCATGCTGAAGACTACAAAATTGCCTGCGACCAGTGCCACCATGTCTACAAAGATGGCAAAAACGTGTGGAAGCAGGGAGATGCGGTCGACAAGTGTGACAAGTGCCACACCGAGGCCACTATCCAGGGCGAAAAGAAACTTCCGCCCGACCAGCAGAAACTCAATCTGAAGCTGGCCTACCACAACAACTGTATCCCCTGCCATCAGAAGCTGAAGAAAGAAAAAGCGGACACCAAGGCTCCTGTGACCTGCGCTCAGTGTCACCCCGGCGCCAAGGAGTAAGATGGCCCGCACCCATCATGAAAAATCCAAATGCCCGCCGATTTGGCGGGCATTTTTTGTCTTCGGACAAACTGTTTAAAAAAAATCAAAGCCGCTTGTTCAAAAAGGAACAAGCGGCTTCTTTTTCTCCATCGAACTGCAAGACGAAAATGTCTTAGACTTCCTCTACCGTAATGGCCGAGCTTTCGCATACTTCTACGCAGCTCTCGCAGCCAAGGCATTCATCTTCGTTCACCGGCTCAGCTTTGCCGTCAACCAGTTCATATACATCGACGGGGCATACATCGACGCATTCGGCGTCGCCAGTGCATTTGTCTTTGTCAACCGTAACCTTGAAGCTCATTTTTTCCTCCGTGGTCGTCACTTGAGTTTAGAATTCGGGCTGCTTGCGAGTCAGGATTTTTTCACTTTTTCCAGTGCCACACCACTTCCCCGGGCAGAATTCCCTCGTACCCTCTTCCAAATTTATTGTCAAGCTGAATTATCTACACAGCTACCTGCAATTTTGGGGATTGGAGCCGCTAAGCCGCTCCGTGTAAGGGAAGAGCTTGCACAACCAGCTGGATTCCAGCGTGAAATTAAATACAAATCGGAAGCTATCACCCCCGACGCAAAAGAGAAAAAGGATATTCCCGCCTTTCAATCAACACCCGATTCCATCCTAGTCTTACTATCCGCACAGGTGCGGGCGGGAAGGCCCCGGAGGGTGTCCCCCGAAGCCTCCCCTATTGTTTCTCGATTTAAACACAACCGGTCGGTTTTGGCAAGCCGGCCATTTTGCATGCGCCCTTGCCCGGTCCCGACGGAAACAGCTCATAGATGTACTTCAGCTTGTAGCCGGTGACCTTGGTCAGAATACGCACCATCGGGGCGATGCCGTGCTTCCGATAGTAATCCTGCAGAACGTGAATGATCTTCCAGTGTTCTTCGGTCAGTTCGGTGATACCTTCCGAACTCTTTACGTAGTCGACCCACTCCGGGCTCCACGTATCAAAGCTCGCGATGAAGCCGTCTTCATCAACTTCGAAAACTTGTCCTTTAAATTCAACTTGGCCCATGAAATTTCCTCCTTCATCAGACCCTGAGGTAATCGTGAGACTCCGACCAGCCCCGCTCAGGGTCACGGTCAGAATCAACAGATATGCCAAACCTATCCTTCTGATAAGCTCCAGCGGCAGCTACGAGGGCGTCGGCCCAATGTTCGTTGCCAACTGCATGGATATGCGAGTACCCGGCAAGGGTGTTCTTATAACATATGCCGTCCCGTCCCGCCACGATTCCGTGCCCTTTCTTCAATTTAAAAACGAAAGGATAGGAATCGGCATTCACTTCTTCCGTAATGCCGGAGTAGTGAAATTCGTGCCCCCTCATCACAGTACCCTGTTTAAAGAATGGGTTGGGACCAACGCATTCCATAATGGTGTAACCATGCCCCTGCGGTTTCGGTCCGAGCGCAATGCCGAACGGAAACACCCCAGCCATCGGATAGAACCCTGCCTGGTGATGGATTCCACGGCAAAGAAACATCAGCCCGCCGCATTCGGCATAAACGGGCATACCATCCTCAACCGCAGCCTTGACCGAGTCGCGAAACCTGAGGTTGCCGGCAAGCGTTTCGAGGTGGGTTTCCGGAAAACCTCCTCCTATATAGAGGGCATCCACCACAGGAAGCGGGGCGTCGGCAAAGCTAGATATCTCTACCAGAGTCGCCCCTCTGTCCTCAAGGGCTTCAAGGTTTTCAGGATAATAGAACTGAAAAGCCGAATCCCGGACAACGCCGATACGAACCGGCCGGCGTCGCTCACAGGGCACCTGGGCGAATGGCAGAGGCCAGCCCAGGGGACCCGCTGTACCGGAGATTTTCCTCAAAGCCTCCAGGTCCAGATATTCCTTCATCCTGGAAGCTGCAAGCCCGACTGCTGCAGCAATGTTGCCGGCTTCCTGGGGAGGGACAAGCCCAAGATGACGCTCGGCAAAAAAGATCCGCTCTTCTTTGGGAATCACGCCAAGAACCGGTATGCCGCAGAAAGTCTCGATCGACTCCCTCAGCACCTTCTCGTGGCGCTTTCCCGCAACCCGATTCAAAACCACACCGGCTATGTTGACCTCGGGATCGAGGTGCTGACATCCGAGGACAAGCGCAGCCGCGGTCCTCGTAACCTTTGTGGCATCTAAAACGAGTACGACGGGGCATCTTAACAGCTTCGAAAGCTCAGCTGTCGAATAGCTGCCGTTTGCATCCACCCCGTCATAAAGACCACGGTTGCCTTCGATCAGGCTCAAATCGCCCCTTCCCGAATGCCGCACAAACGAGCGAAGAATATCCTCCGGCTGCATGAGGAACGGATCCAGGTTATAACAGGGGCCGCCCGCAGCAACACTGAGCCATCCGGCATCAATGTAGTCGGGCCCTTTCTTGAAAGGCACAATCCGCAACCCGAGATATTGCTTCCATGCGGCAGCGAGCCCAAGCGAGACAACCGTCTTTCCGGAGCCCCCGCGCAAGGCGGCAATTATCAGGCGCGATTTGTTAAGATCCATACATATTCCGGGCAAGAAAATACCGGCGAAGGCCCCTGCATGGCCGAACCGCGCCTGACGCAGAGGACCTCCCGCCGGGGTTAGAGCAGCTTTAGAACTTGAACTGCGTGGTCGTTCTCCACGTAGTCATGGCAAGGCGATAATCGTCAATGTGTTCGTGCTGGAACTCGAGACCGGTCTTCTCGAAGAAACGTTCCCAACCGATCCTGTTGATCCATTCGCCAACGCGCTCGTAGCGGCGTCCGCCCTCGGCATAAGCCTCGACGATCTTCTTGATCGTCGCAACCGTGGTCGGCCAACGCGGGGGCTCGTTGGGAATATAGGGAACAGCCAGCTTGGAAAACATCGGAGCCGACTTTACGTTAGATACCTTGCCGCCGACCCAGATGGCGATACCGTCGCCTTCGCCGTCGGCCAGAGGCAGAGCCGGACACATGGTGTAGCAGTTACCGCAGAACATACACCGATTATTGTTGATCTCGATGCTCTTCAGTTCGCCGACTTTCTTGGGCTTGATAGCCGCGGTCGGGCAGGCGGCAACGACGAGCGGGATTTCGCATACGTTCTGAACGCGCTCGTTTTCGACAAAAGGCGGCTTTCTGTGCACGCCGAGGATAGCGATGTCCGAGCAGTGGACGGCGCCGCACATGTTGAGGCAGCAGGCCAGAGCGATTCTGATCTGTGCCGGCAGCTTATGCGACCCGAAGTAGTCGAACAGTTCGTCCATGACGGCCTTCACAACGCCGGAGGCGTCGATTGCCGGGGTGTGGCAGTGAGCCCAACCCTGGGTATGGACGATATTGGTGATGCTGTTGCCGGTGCCGCCAACGGGGAACCAGTTTCCGCGGCCGCGCAGGTCCTTCAGAAGAGGCTGCACTTTGCCTTTGTCGCTCACCAGGAACTCGATGTTGTTCCTGGTGGTCCAACGCAGATAGCCGTCGGCGTACTTGTCGGCCAATTCGCAAGCTTCCCGGATGTAATCGGTGCTGATCAGGCGCGGGCTGCCAACGCGTACGGTGTAGATTTCAGCTCCGGACTCGGCTACATGAACCAGAACGCCGGGTTCCAGAATTTCATGATACTTCCACTTCCCGAAATTTTCTTTGATGACGGGCGGAAAATACTTGTCGTACTGCGGAGGACCAATGTCGGTAATACGATCTTTCATGAGATTATTCGGATCAAAAGCCATCTTTTTCCCTCCTAAGCTTGATGCCGTTGACGGAATGCAGCCGCATCATGCTCCCAGCCACCGGGAACTCCCGCCGGATCGTAGAAAATGTAGGGGTTGAAACGAGGAGTATTGACCATGCGCGGATCCGGCGTCAACTCAGTAGCCTTGAGGAATTCACGCAGGCTCAGGCGCTGGATGGTCTCGCCAAGACGCTCACGGTTCTTGCCGTTTTCCATCCACCAATCCCATACCTTCTCCACGAATTCTTTGAACTCGGTGTACGGTTCTTCCATCTTGATGAAGGGGATGACAACGCTGGAAAGCTGAGCGCCCTCGAGGATGGGGGCTTTCGCGCCGACCAGGATCGTTGCGCCCTTGTCAAGGCCCGGTCTCAGAGCACGAGGCATTACACGGATGCAGTGCATGCAACGCGTGCAATCTTCGTTGTGGATGGTGAGCTTTCCGTCATATTCCATGCAGCCAGTGGGGCACATATCGATCACTTCGGCCTTAATGTCGAAGTTTCTCTTCTCTCTGCCGCCCGCACCTGCATGGGGAACAAGTTCGTTACCGACATATGCCTTAACGGCTTCCTGGTCGATACGAATTTCATCGCGCCAGGTACCGATAATGGAGCAGTCCGACCGGGCTATGGCGGCCACACAGTCCATCGGGCAACCCGATGCTTTGAACTTGAACTTGTAGGGGAACATCGGACGATGCAGTGCATCCTGATATTCCTGGGTCAGGTTGTAGATGATGTCCTGGGTGTTGATGCAGGACCATTCACAACGAGACATTCCGAGGCAGCCTTCGGGGGTTCTCATGTTGGAGCCCGATCCGCCAAGGTCCATGTTCAGCTTATGCGTCAGTTCGTAGAACAGAGGTTCGAGGTGGTCGGTTGTCGTACCGAGCAGAACGATGTCCCCGGTGGAACCGTGCATATTGGTGAGTCCGCTGCCCTTCTCGTCCCACAGGTCGCAAATACTGCGCAGAACTGCCGTGTTGTAGTATTTGCTCGCCGGCTGATTGACACGCACGGTGTGGAAGTGCGCAACATTGGGGAAGAGGTCGGGTCTGTCGCAGTAACGGCCGATAACTCCACCGCCGTAACCGAGGACGCCAACGATACCGCCGTGCTTCCAGTGGCCTTCCTTGTCCTTGTAGGACTGTTCCATCAGGCCGAGCCAGTCTTCACACATCCGGTTCCCTTTGGCCGCCATCCTCTTGACATCGCTTACGAAGCTCGGCCACGGGCCTTTTTCGAGTTCGTCAAGCATAGGGGTTGCATGCTTTAGTGCCATTCGTTTTCCTCCGTTAACCAGTTCCAGTATAGCGTTGTTTTCGTCACTATTGCCGCGGAGAATCGCTTCCTTCGCCTTTTCACCTCCCTTTCTCAGAACAAATTTATGCTTCTCAAGTCCGAACTTGAATCATTGTCGGCATCACTGGACTCTTACCCTGTTCGGTCAGATGCATCGGCAGGTGGGGGGTAAGGCGGGTTAATTCATACCCTTTTCTTCTTTATCGACGTCGCCCTCACTGGGAAGCATGTACATGGTGGTGCTGCCGCTCGACCAATACTTGAGCTTGCCCTCGTTCACCAGCTCGTTAACGACCTTCTTGGCCTGCATCATCTTGATCTCGGGAACAGCCTTGCACAGGTCGTTGAAATAGTGTTTGGTTTTCTTCTGCTGTTTTACCCAGTCCAAAATACGTTGTTTGGCTTCCTCGCTCATTTCGATTACTCTCCTGTAAAGCACGGTTGGCTTTGGACAAATTCAGGATGAAGCATTTCCATCCCCTCAACAGGACAAAGGACCCTTCATCCTGTCAAACCCGAGAAATCCTGACTCTGGGTTGACATGGCCCTCATTAACTCCACGCCAAGCCCTTTGTCAACAAAAAAGTCCAAAATAGTGAACACAATCAAATTGTTGCGATTGAGAGCTAGGTGAGCCCGGAACAACTTCGGCGGACTTGCGGGTTAAAGCTTTTCAACCCGGAGGCTATCAGTTAGAATGGGTGACTTAATCAGAGCGAATATGTGACCAGGTGCAGGATCAACCCTCACCGGCGGCAACTCCGCACGAACCGGCTACCGCCTCTGTAGCTCAAATACGAATTTATACTCCAAAGGAAGCCAAACCTCAATGACAAATACCGATAAAAACCAGGCCAAATTGAATCTCTATATTAAATTCCTAAAGGAAAGGCTCTTCTTCGAGCCTGCATCTCCAACGCTCCATTATAATCTCGGGCTTGCTTACACTCATAAGGGCCTGGTCGAGGAAGCCGTGTCCGAGTTCAAACAGGCTATCGAGTACGACCCTGGACTCGCCCAGGCATACGTAAACCTTGGAGGGATATACCTGCAAAAGGGCGACACCGACCAGTCCATTGCGGCAAACACGAAAGCCCTCGAGATCGACCCCGATTTCGCCCCGGCTCACAGCAATCTCGCTTTCGGCTACCTCAAGGCCGGCCAGTCCGACAAGGCCATCCAGCACAGCAAAAGAGCGCTCGAGCTTATGCCCGGTTCGCCCCAGGCATTCAACCTCCTTGCGGCCGCCTACATCCAGTCCGGCCAGGCTTCCGAAGCTGCCAGGCTCTCCCGGTCAATGCTCGAAGCCAATGAAGCGTCAGCCGCAGCTCATTACAACCTGGCCATCGCTCTGGAAGCCATGAACCAGCCCGAGGAAGCGAGGCAGCACCTACGAAGAGCCGAAGAACTGGGATATCCCATCCCCGGCGACTCCTCCGAACAGGACAGCTAGCAGACCGTCTCCATATCCATCTTTTTGAGGAATATCATGCAGATAGCTAAAGACTGCTTCGCAGTGATCGAGTACGACGTGCGGTTGGAAGACGGTTCGATCGTGAAAGGGGAAAACGGACCGGTATCGATGAATTTCATCGCGGGGTACGCCCAGCTGCTTCCCGCTCTGGAAAAGCGGCTTCTCGGAATGTCTGAAGGCGCCCGGGCAGACTTTGTCATCCCTGGATCCGATGCCTTTGGGAATTATGACGAGAATATGGTGCGCACCCGGACGTTCGCTGAATTTCCCGCGGGTCGAAACCTTCAGCCCGGGAAGTGGGCCGTCGCGACAAACGAAGATACGGAAGTGCAGTTCACCTACTTCGTCAAAGACAAGACAGATACAACCGTAACCCTGGATTACAACCACCCTCTGGCGGGAAAAGACCTCTATTACAGGGTGAAGGTGGTAAAAGTACGTCCGGCGCTCCAGGATGAGTTGGAGTACCTCCGCCCCTGCGAGCATGGAGGGGTCGAACCGAAAGGAGAATGACGGCCCGGTTCCGGCCGTCTCAAAGGGCGGTTTCCGAAATCGATCCTATTGCTCGTCCCCGCGGTTTTTCGCAAACCAGCTGCAAAACTCGAATATTGTCTTTGCTCGGTCTTCGCCCTGCAACAGGCCGCGGCACAGTTCGAAAAGTTCCTTGTGCATCGCAACCGACTCTTCCTTGATGCCGGTAGTGCGGAAGAACTCCTTGATCAATATGCCGGCCTTGATCGAAGCGGAACCAAAGATCCTGTCACGAGGGTCTTTGGGCTCCTCGAACGGATCCCACTGGTCATAGCCTATGCGCAGTATACGTTCCTGACCGCGTTTCGACATGCCATCAAAGATGGCCTTCTTCTTCAGCTCCCGTTCCTGGTTTTCGTCCATTTCCATCCAAGATTCCGAGTAATCGATAATTGCCTCAATCCCAAAAAAGCTTCAGCCTGATTTTCTTGAACTCCACGGTACTGAACAGGATCCGGAAATCCCCCAGGTCGATCGCATCCGCAAGCTTTTGAGCCGTCACCTGGCATTCCTCGACGCTGCGCCCGTGAATCATGGCGTAAAGGTTGTAGGGCCAGTCCGGGTAGGCAGGTCGCTGATAGCAGTGGCTCACTTCCGAATGCGTCGCGAGAATGCCCCCGAACCTGTCTATCTGCTCTTCCGAACAGTTCCACACAACCATGCCGTTGGAGTGGAACCCAACCTGCCTGTGGTTCAGAACCGCGGCAAAACGGCGGATAATTCCCTGAGCCGTCCATTCCGATATGATCCCCAGCAGTTCTTCTTCAGTCATGCCGAGGCTGCCGGCCCATATTGCGAAGGGCCGCACTGCCAACGGAAGGTCTTCCTGGATGCACCTGACGATTCTGATATTTTCCGCAGTAACCGGGAACACCACCCGGGATTCCATCGGGGGGATTTCCAATTTTTCTTCGGAGCTGTCCCCATTGCCATCTTCCAGGACATCCAGCACCACAGCAAGCTTATATTTCTTGAGAGCCGGAAGGATCAGCGCAGGCCATCCTCCCGCATTGGCGGAAATCCTGGCAACCGCATCCTCCAACTTCTCCCCCGGGGGAACGGCAATAGTAAACCACATATTGAAGTTTCCCGGCCTCAGATAATTGTGGCTGACTCCGGGATATGCATTAACGGAAGCCACTGCCCGTTCCAGGTCGTTTTCCGGAACGGACATCGCAACCAGGCTGCTGCGGTACCCAAGAGCGCCGGTGTTGAAGATGGCGCTGATCTGGCGTATCGCCGCATTGCGCTTCAAGACCCCGATTCGCTCACGCACTTCTTTCTCGCTGATCGACAATCCTTCGGCGAGGGCCCGAAAGGGTTCGGGAACTATCGGAAAAGAGCGCTGAATACGGTCGAGAAGAACCCGGCTGGTGGAATCCAATACAATACTCCTCAGAAAGTTGGTAAACTTGCAGTGAAATGGCAGAGAGCCGGAAGAGCCCGCATATCCGAATATAAACCGGAGCGGCTTCCCTGACAAGCAAAGCCTTTGCTATAATCGGCCCGACCAGCGGCGCCCCCCCCGGTTCGCCGTCATCATCGCATTCACAAAGAGGTATCCGCAGCGCATGAATAATTCCCCATCCACCCGTGGCCCCGTGAATATGGAGATTTCGATACGCATGCCTTTCGGCCTGGTTCACTTGAACAGCGCCGGCGAAGCACTGCTTTTGCCTCCGGATGTCACCGCCGCCGGCTCGCGGCTCGCCTATGGACCCTACCTGCGAGCGATCGCCGGGTATTTATCGGCCAATTCATATCGCGCTCTGAAGACCGTGCTCGCAAGGCAGCCTTTCCCGGCGCCGCGATTGCGTGAATCCAGATCCATCCGCCTCATAAGCGAAAAACACGGGGCTCTCTACAGCGTATCCCGCCTCGAGGTCGAATTCGAGAACAGGACCTTTTCTTTTGCCGTAAATACCGCTTTTTCGCCTGAACAGCAGGCATTCCTCCACCATGAACATACCTTGCTCAAAACCTTCTACAAACGCTTCCAGCTCCATTTTCTTCCTCGTCCTTTTCTTGCAGGGTCGACCACTCTGCACGTGGAACGGGAAGCCATCCCAATCGCGTTATTCGTCGCCGAGTGGTTCGAGGACTTCCATGAATTCCACCTTTCCCGGCCTAAGCCGGGCGAAGGCACGGCCGGCGATCTTGCCCTGCACCTCTGGAAGCCGGAACCCGATCCCTTCTTTCTCGACCCCGGCCAGACGGCGGAGCTTTACAGGCAGGCCGCAGCCATTCTCACCGCCTATCTCGACACCGGCAGCTTCAAACAGATCTATCCCTGGCACCACGCAGCAGGGGATTTCATTGTGCGTACGCGCCGCCGCGGCATCGAGGTACGACTCATCACCGCGCGGTCATATCGTTCCCTGCTGCCCGGGAGGGCCGATGCCGAAAACAAACTCCTCGGCCTTCTGCATTTCTTTATCAATCTGGCAGTCAGGATGCGCCTCGATAGGCTCGACGGCACGGGAGACCTCGTATGGGCTCCCCCTTCCTGCCTACCGCACATAATTCGAGGTTTTTGCGAAATCTGGGAGAAACGCCGGAACGATGATCCGGTCCTTCCAGGGGTCGACGACATCTTTTCCCTCTTTCTCCGGTTTTCCCGGGAAGAAAGGCTTGCATTCACCGAGATCGTCCAAAGAGACGGACAAGTCGAAAGCGACGAGGCCGCGTTCCTGCTTCCTCGTCTCCCGCAGCACGTCGCCGATCTTGCCGCCGCAATGAAAAGGACCCTTGAAGAAAGCTGAATTAATCCGCTTTGCCCCCTTCAGAGGAGAGATCAAAATGTCCGATCTGCCACCCACCGATTATTCCGCACTCGACAAGCCGGAGATTCTCCATCACATCTTCTACCCGAGGCAGGAATGGAGAGCGCCCGCGTCACCGGCATCCAGGGACATTTCCATTCCCGTCGATCGTGATATTGCCATCGTGGCCCGCTTTCATCATGCGGAAAGGCAATCGCCCACCATCCTCTTCTTTCATGGGAACGGCGAGATCGTATCGGACTATGACGACTTGGGACCTTTGTATAACCGTATGGGAATCAATTTCCTGGTCGTTGACTATCGCGGTTACGGAAGCTCGGGCGGAAGCCCGAGCGTGAGCGCCATGATGAGCGATTGCCTCGCCATTTATGAGTTTTCGCGAAAATGGCTGACAGAGAACGGCTACACTGGGCCCTTCATGGTAATGGGCAGGTCACTCGGAAGCGCATCGGCCCTGGAACTGGCATGGCGTCATCCTGACGTTCTGGACGGGCTCATCATCGAGAGCGGATTCGCATATGCCGAGCCTCTCCTTCAATTGCTGGGGGTCGACCTCCGAAAGGTGAACCTCTCCCTGGACAAAGCTTTCCAGAATACCGAAAAAATCAAAGCCTTTCATAAACCGGTGCTCATTATCCACGCGGAATTCGACCACATCATTCCCTTTTCCGATGCGCGCGCTCTGTACGGCGCCTCGGTTTCTCCCGACAAGACTTTGCTCAGGATTCCCGGAGCCAACCATAACGATATTTTCCTGCGCGGATTGACAGAATACATGGCGGCCGTGAAATCTTTCAGCGACAGGATCAGGGCCGGCAAAGCCAAATGATCCTAACCTCACCTGAAGGGCCGTTCATTTCCCGGAATATTCCCTGAATACTGATAATAAAGCTGGGGTGTTGCGTGAAGACGCTACCTCCCATAGTTGACAAGGGACAGGAGCGCCTTTAGGTTGGATTTAAGGTTTAGTATGAATCTTCAGATGTTAAACGTTTGATACGAATGATTCGTCATATTGAGGAGCTTGAACGATGAGCAAAAAACTGGCTAGCCTTTCGATAGTTGCCGTAGCTTTAGCGCTGGTACTTTCCGTCGGCGGTTTCAGCTATGCCCAATATGAACGCGAAGGCTTCTACAACGAGCACGGGGCGATGAGGGTTGACCGGGACCTTGGTGCATTCCATAAAAACGACTCAATCCAGTTTGGCCGGGATCAGGCATATACCTCGGCGCGAGGAACCGACAGGGATGCCGACTACAGGGCAGAACATTTTGTGCCCAATACTTACGGACTCATGGGTGATTACGGGTACGATTCCAACAATTAACCTCACTCGGCCGATGCAGCCGAATAGAAAGGCTCCGGCAGGCTAACCCCTGCCGGAGCTTTTTTTATGACGTCCGCACGGATTCGACCAACCGGTGAGTCGAAAGGCCGTTCAGGTTGATGTTTAAAAACTCCTGCCATTCTGATATAGGAAAACACTCTCATACGACGACTAAGGAGAGGCATATCGATGGAAATCGCTTTTCTCACGGGGGCGACCGGTTTTATCGGCCATCACGTTGCCCGGGCGCTGATCGAACGGGGATGGCGCGTACGGGCGTTGCGGCGCTCCACATCCGCCCATCCTGCGCAGCTTCCCGGTATCGAATGGACCGTGGGCGACATGCGCAACCCGGAGCAGATCGCAGGGGCGATGGACGGCGTGAACGCCGTGTTTCACATCGCGGCCGATTACCGACTTTGGGTGCGGGACCCTCGCGAAATCTATGCAAGTAACGTCGATGGGACCGTGAACGTTTTACAGGCCGCCCTTGCCGCCGGCGTGGAACGCGTTGTCTATACGAGCAGCGTCGGGGCACTTGGACTACCCCCCGATGGAACACCCGCCGACGAAAACACCCCAGTTCGCCTGGAGGATATGGTGGGTCATTACAAGCGGTCCAAGTTTCTAGCGGAGCGGGAAGCAGAACGGTTCTGGACAAAGGGGCTGCCCATAGTCTTTGTTCATCCCAGCACGCCTGTCGGTCCGGGAGACCACAAACCCACTCCCACGGGCAAAATCATAGTCGATTTCCTCAACCGAAAGATGCCGGCATTTCTCGACACGGGGCTCAATCTCATCGATGTGAGGGATGTGGCTGAGGGACATTGCCTTGCACTCGAGCGCGGCAAACCCGGTGAAAAGTACATCCTCGGCAACCGCAACCTCACCCTGGAAAAGATACTTAATATCCTGGCTTCCGTATCCGATGTTCCCGCCCCCAGGTTCCGCCTCCCCTACGGGCCGGTTCTGTGGCTGGCGAGGTTCTTTAACGTCATCTCCAAGGTGACGGGCACCGAGCCGCTGATTCCGTACGAAGGCGTCAAAATGGCTGCAAGGCACATGTTCTTCGACGCCTCCAAGGCCGTGCGGGAACTCGGATTACCGCAAACACCCGTAGAGACCGCCCTTGAGGATGCGGTGAAGTGGTTTTACAGCAACGGGTACGTATCCGCCCGCTGATTATCTCCTCAGATCCGGTCCGCTGAAAGCCCCCTGGGGAACAGTGGATCATTCAACATTGAATTGAGGTAGCAATGCGCTTTCCAGTCAGTCTTTATGTGTCTATGACCCGTTATCTCATCGGAAAAAAACTTCGCGGCCAGGAGCGCTTCCCCCTGGTTCTCATGCTCGAACCCACCCACAGGTGCAATCTGACTTGTGCGGGCTGCGGCCGCATTCGCGAATATTATGAGACCCTGTCGCAGGAAATGACGTTCGATGAATGCCTCAGGGCTGTGGACGAGGCGGGTACACCGGTCGTTACCATAACCGGAGGCGAGCCACTCCTCTACTCGCGCGTGGATGACCTCGTTCGCGAGGTTCTTGCCAGAGGGAAACACATCTACTTCTGTACGAACGGGCAGCTTCTCGAAGAGTCCCTCACCCGATTCAAGCCCAGTTCCCATTTCACCTGGAACGTGCACTTCGACGGAACCGCGCCTGTTCACGATCAGATAATCTGCAGGCAGGGCGGATTCGAAAAGGCACTTGCAGGCGTGCGCGCTGCCAAGGCTGCGGGTTTTCGCGTGAGCACCAACACGACGGTTTATCGCGAGACCTCCGTATCCGATATCGAACAACTCTTCGAGCAGCTCACCGCCGCCGGTGTGGACGGAATCCTGGTAGCTCCCGGCTTCAGTTATGAAGACGTCATCCGAGACGTCTTTCTCACGAGAAACGAGATCGTCAAGAAATTCCAGGAAATCCGGAAATGGGAACGTCGCTTCCCGCTCATCAGCAATCCTCTCTATATGGAGTTCCTGGCAGGAAAGCGCTCCCTGACCTGCACCCCATGGGGGAACCCGACGCGCAATCCGCAGGGATGGAAATCCCCCTGTTACCTGATTACCGATACGCACTACCGCACCTTCGCCGAACTTATGGAGCGTACCGACTGGGATCATTACGCATCCGGGGCCGACCCTCGCTGCTCCCAGTGCATGGTTCACTGCGGGTACGAGCCGACGGTAGTGCGGCAGATGAGCGGCAAAGACCTGTTCCGCATGATCAAGTGGAATCTCTATGTCTGAGTTTATAAAACTCTTTTGGGGAACAGTCCTTCTGCGCCCCTACGTATTTGCCTTTCTCGCCTGCTATATCGTTGCCGCCTGGGCGCATATCGGCATAAAAAGGACCCTTGTCTACGTCCCCCTCGGTTACGCCCTGGCCTGGCTTTCCGAGTTCTGCTCCATTCACTGGGGATTCCCGTACGGTGATTATTATTACATTCACAGCACAGTCGGCCGGGAACTCTGGGTCTTCGGAGTTCCTTTCATGGACTCCCTTTCCTACGTTTTCCTCTCATACTGCAGTTATTCTCTGGCCCTTTTCCTGATGAGCCCCATATCCTTTCAGCCCCGCAATCTCCTCGTCCTGGAAACGCCGCGGACCCGACAGTCATGGCAGGTGCTCGTAGTCGGGGCCTTCCTTTTTGTCATGCTCGACATCATTATCGATCCGGTTGCGCTTCTGGGTGACCGCTGGTTTCTCGGCAAGATTTACGGCTATCGCCATGTGGGATACTATTTCGGTATTCCGATGAGCAATTTCGGAGGCTGGTTGATTGTCGGCATGGTCCTGGTCGGAGCTTTGCAAACGCTCGACCGGCTGAGCGCCCTCGACTCGACCACTTCCTCCCTGTTGAGCCGCGTGCCCTTTATCAGGCTGCTGGGACCGATACTCTATTTTTCGGTGCTTCTTTTCAATATTTTCGTAACATTCCGGATCGGGCAGAACCTGCTCGGTTCCGTCGATCTCGTCCTGCTTACGTGCCTCATGGTGTTCATATTCGCCATGACAAGCTACAAACGCTCCCATACCCTTCCGGGGCAGGCGGGCACCAGCATTCGAACTTCCCGGGCTTCCGTCTCATACACGAGCGACCAGGGCGCTCTCCTTGATCCTGCGCATGCTTCCAACGGGGATGTCCAGAAAAGCGGTTAGCACCCGGCACAGGTTCTCGGCCGCATCTCTTGACCTGCGCCATGCACGGTAATACGCACCCAGCACGAAGGGATTGCGCAGTATGGTGCCCAGCACCCGCGAGATCTTCACATTTCCCTTTGAATCGGAGATCTCCGCCACATCAAAACCGAGATCATCGGACAGGCCGTCGCTGACAGCCCGGAAGCAGACAAAAGCCAGGCCATCCCTGCACGCAATTTCCGCGACAAATGCCGTTTCCATGTCGAGGGCAGCCGGACGATTCCCCAAACGAGCGGCCAACGCCGTCTTGTTCTCAGGCTGAGGGGCGGTAACGGCGCTGATGCATTTCAGAGCCTTGTCGGAAACAAATTTCGAAAACTCAGGCCCGAGGCCAAGAGAAAAAGAGGCAACGGTTTCGGCATTTCCGCGAAGGGAATCGGATAAAAGAGCATCCCGCACGACGCATACATCGCCGACAACAAGGCTCGGGTGCAACCCTCCGGCAAATCCGGCGAAAACAACCACATCCGGGTTCAATTCCGCTCGCCCCCTCTCGAGGGCATTCCGCACCGAGTCTCCTCCCATGCCGCATTCCATGAGTACAATGCGCCTACCGGGTAACGGCACGAGAAAGCTTTTATACGGCCGCCACGTTAGTCTCCTCCAGCCGGGAATCAGTTTCTTAAGGGGAGCGTACTCCTGCGGCAGAGCGGTAAGGATCAGTATTCTCAACATCGGCGATTCCGTGGGTTTGGTTTGCATCACCTGCATCGAGCAGGTCGTATGCTTTGAGGAAAGTCGGTGAAAACCCCGGATACCCCGTTTTTCATAAGAGAACCGGCGACATTCCGGTTGTTCACTACCCACACTAGCGTATGGCAGCCCAACTCTATCATTTTTCCAACATGCTTTGTCGAAAAAGCACGCACCGCCGGATGAAACGTGAAGGCATCAAGGCGTCGCATGAGGTCCACAGGATCGGTAAGTACATGTTCGATCAGGACGCCCGTGCGGATGTTTGCGTCGATTCTTTTTATCTCTGCAAGATAGTCGAGATTGAAGGACGAGACGAGCACGTTGCCGACCGCGGAGAGCGAAGATACCAGTCCCGCGGTGATCGCGGCAATTTCTCTGTGGCCGACGCAGCCGCTCAAATCCTTCAGCTCAACATTGACCAGCCAGTCGTTTCGGAGGGTGAACTCCAGCGCCTCCTTCAGCGTCGGTATGCGCTCAGACTCATACCGCTTGAGTTCCCCAGCGGAAACCGCCCCGGCGGCCACCTGCCGGAAAGGATCGCTCCTCGCGAACCATGATCCGAGGTCGAGAGATTTCAGCTCGGCGAGGGTAAAATCGTGCACGTTCCACGGTTTGCGTTCCGGATACAATACTTTCGCATCGGAGGTCCGCTCCAGTGTGGCGTCATGGACAACCACCGGCTTCCCGTCACGGCTCATGCGCACGTCTATCTCCCACATGCCCGCCCCAAGTTCCAGTGCTTTTCTGCCTGAGGCAAGAGTGTTCTCGGGGGCCAGCGAGCGAGCACCCCGGTGTGCTATATATAAATGACCGTTGCGCACTGTTTCGACTATTTTGAGAGCCATGATCCACCCCAAAAACGATCTTACCCGGCAAATTACTGTGTCGCCGGCTATCCTATACGCATTTTACCTGATTGTAACTTTTGCGGGAAAAGGCAAAATTACAGTCAGCTAAAGAGTTGGTTTCTTTTAGTCTCCCGAAAGCCAGGACTCCCCTCCCTCCTCCTGGCTTTCTCCTTTCTTAGGGTGTTACTCCCGCCAAATCAAGTTTTCCCATTTACGAGTACGCCCCATCAGTTAGATTCCTGAACCGGCAGCCAACTTCCACAGAACATCGTCTTGATTTCATTACCCGATTACTGTATAGACCGTATGTGAAATTTCCACTGATTATCAGGATTTCCGAAGCTTCTGAAAGCCGCTTGCATTTACACCCGACCTTTGAATGCTTTCCCGTAAGTGGGCGGGCTGTCTTTTTTTGCCCGATTTCAGAGTTGTGACAGGTTTTGACTATGATCCGTTTTGAAGCAGTTCACAAGTGGTTCCGCAAACTTCATGTCCTCAACGACATCAATCTGCACGTCACTCAGGGCGAGGTGGTGGTAGTCTGTGGCCCGTCCGGATCGGGCAAATCAACCCTGATACGAACGATCAATCAACTGGAACCGATCAACAGCGGCAAATTGATCGTTGACGGGATGGATCTTTCCGATCCCAAGACAGACATCAACAAACTTCGCGCCGAGATTGGATTCGTCTTCCAACAGTTTAATCTCTATCCGCATCTGAGTGTTCTGAGCAACATCACTTTGGCGCCGATCAAGATCCGCAAGCTGTCCAGGGCCGAGGCGCAGGAGCAGGCCATGGCGCTGCTCGAACGGGTCGGCCTGGCCGAAAAGCGACACTCCTATCCGTCCCAGCTCTCGGGAGGTCAGCAGCAGCGCGTTGCAATTGCCCGGTCCCTGGCAATGAAACCCCGGATCATGCTCTTCGATGAACCGACCTCGGCTCTCGATCCCGAGATGATCGGCGAAGTGCTGTCGGTTATGCAGAACCTGGCCGAGACCGGCATGACGATGATGGTCGTTACGCATGAAATGGGTTTTGCGAGCGAAGTGGCCGACAGGATAGTGTTCCTGGATCACGGGATTATTCTGGAGGAAGCGGCTCCTGCTGAGTTTTTCAAGGCTCCTAAACATGAGAGGGCTCAGCAGTTCCTGAAGCAAGTTCTTTCACCGATGCATTAGGCTTAATACCAAAGGGAGGGAGACACCATGAGAAAGACTATAGTCCTTTTGCTGATCGCAGCTTTCGTAGGCTGCATTTTCGGAACCGCCTCTGCAGCCGATACGCTGGAAAGCGTAAAGCAGAAAGGGGTTCTGGTAGGCGGGGTCAAGGACTCAACGCCACCCTTCGGCTATATCAACGAGCAGACGCGGCAGCTTGAAGGCTACGATGTCGATTTCCTCAAGGCCATTGCCGATAAACTCGGCGTCAAGCTCGAACTGAAGCCGGTTACCTCCGCCAGCCGCATGCCGCAGCTCGTCGAAGGCAATGTCGACATCATTGCAGCTACCATGACGAAAACCCCGGAACGCGCTCAGCAGGTCGAGTTCAGCGCCACTTATTTTCTTACCGGTCAGAAATTCC
>JAEZXS010000329.1 GCA_023442755.1 Pseudomonadota bacterium
GGGCTGTCGCATTACCGTACATGGCCCGTTCTGGGATTTGTGCACGGGGAGCATAGATCCCGAAATCAGAAAAGTATCCCGCTCGAGGCTGGGGCAGCTGTTCGAAGTGATCGAACGGATACTTCCCGACCGCGTGGTCTGTCATACGGGTTTCGATCCGAGACACCACCGCAGTCACCGGGAAGCCTGGATACAGAACAGCCTGGCGGGATGGGAGCCTTTGGTCAGGGCGGCGGAAAGACTGCAGGTCCCGCTTCTGGTGGAGAACGTCTGGGAAGAAGACCCGGGGCTTCATGTAAAACTCTTCGAGACAATCGATTCGCCCTGGTTTGGCTTCTGTCTGGATACAGGGCATCAAAACGCGTTTTCGAAAACTCCCCTGAATGCCTGGCTGGATGCGACCGCCCGTTTTCTGAAGGAAATTCATCTTCACGATAACGACGGCAGTTTCGACTTCCATCTGCCGATCGGGGATGGAAATATTGACTTCGATTTTCTTTTTGCATTTCTGCGCCAGCGGGAGGTGCGTCCTGTATTGACGCTGGAGCCGCACAAAGAGGAACATCTTTATTGCAGCCTCAAAAGGCTGGCGCAAATGGATTCGTTTCGGGCAATGCTTGAACGGAAGTGATTCCGCGACCGTGTCTTTCTCATTCTTGCGAAAGGATTGTTGCAATGGCCGTTGTCGAGCTTAGCATTGTTCCAATAGGTGTGGAGAGCACGAGCCTGAGTTCCTACGTGGCCCAGGCTCTGAAAGTGTTGAAACAAAGCTCGCTGAAACACGAACTGACCGCAATGGGAACGATCATTTCCGGCGATTTGGACGAAGTGCTCAAGGTTGCGCGCCAGATGCACGAGAGCTGCTTTTCGGCGGGTGCTCAGAGGGTGCTGACCCAGATCAGGATTGACGACAGGCGCGATAAGATTGGCAGCCCCGAACAAAAGATCCAGTCTGTTATGGGAAAACTAAAAGAATAGCACGGAGGACAACGTGGGATTGAAGGACTTGGCTGAATTCCTCATCAAATCTTTGGCCGACCATCCCGACCAGGTCGAACTGGAAGAACGTGAGGAAGACGATACGGTTCTGATCGAACTGAAAATAGCCCAGGACGACCTGGGTAAGATCATAGGGAAAAACGGAAATACCATCAACGCCATCCGTACGGTCCTGCAGACCGCGGCTTCGAGCCATAAAAAACGGGCAAAACTCGAAGTGGTGGGCCAGGGCGAAGGGGATGGGGGAAAACAGGAAGAAGATTCCGAATAAGCCCAGGTTCGACTGGAACTTACAGCGAATATCCGAAATGGAGGAACCATTATATGCCTAAGCAAGTTCAGGGATTGCCTGCCGAGGAACTGCGCGCTCATTTCGAACCCCAACTGCTCGGTTTCGACACTACCGCAGCCCTGGATACTCCGGCTGATAAAGTAGTGGGGCAGGAGCGGGCGATCGACGCAATCAAATTCGGCATGGGGATGCGGGAGTCGGGCTACAATATTTTCATTGCCGGTCCTTCCAAGGCCGGTCTGACCTACATTGCCAAAACCTTTATCGAAGAGGAAGCCAAGCAGCAGCCTACGCCTCCCGACTGGTGCTATGTGTTCAACTTCAAGGAGCAGGACAAGCCCAAGTGCCTCAAGGTTTCGGCCGGCCGGGGCAAACTGCTCAAGAAAGACATGAACGAGTTCATCGATACGCTCCAGAAAAAGATTCCCGAGGTCTTCGACAGCGACGATTACCGGGCCAAAGAGGGCGAAGTCCACCAGTCGTTCGAGAAGCTGCGGCGCGAATACATCGACGAACTCTCGCAGGAAGCCCGCGAACAGGGATTTATTCTCCAGTTCTCGCAGGTGGGCATGGTCATCATCCCTGCCAACAAGGAAGGGGAGCCGATGACGCAGGAGGACCTGCGGCACCTGAGCGAGGATGAGCGGCTTTTCCTGCGCACGAAGAGCGATGAGCTTCACGAACGGATGAAGGAAACCATCAAGAAGATTCGAGAAGCCGAAAACGAATTCAAGGACAAGCACTCCAAGCTCGACAACGAGATCGCCCTGTTCGTGGTCGGCCAGCTCATGGATTCCTACGAAGAGAAGTACAAGGACGATGAGCAGGTGCTGGAATACCTGAAGGAAGCCCAGGAGGATATTCTCGAGAATATCGACGATTTCAAGAAAAAGCCGGAAGCGGCGGCGCAGCAGGTTCCGGGACAGCCCGGCGGCCCCTTCCCGGGACCTCCCAAGGAAGCTAATTTCCGGAAATATGACGTCAACGTTCTTATCGACAACTCGGAAACCCAGGGCGCTCCGGTCATCGTCGAATCCAATCCGGCCTATCCCAACCTGTTCGGCTCCATCGAGCGGCAGGCGTGGTTCGGCGCGCTTTTTACGGACCATACCATGATAAAACCGGGCTCGCTGCACAAGGCGAACGGCGGATACCTGGTGATGAAGGCGCTCGACCTGCTCAAGTGGTTCGTTTCCTACGAAGCGATGAAAAGAGCGTTGCGCGACGGGGAAATCAGGATCGAGGACCTCGGGGAACTCTATGGGATCTTCAGTACGCGTACGATCCGGCCCGAGCCCATCCCGCTCGACGTCAAAATCGTGCTCACGGGCGATCCGCACATCTATCAGCTCCTCTACAGCCTGGATGACCGGTTCCAGAAGCTTTTCAAGGTCAAGGCCCACATGAGCGACCAGATGGACCGGAAGGACGACAAGGTTCTCGAGTGCTCCCGGATGATCGGCCGCTACTGCCGTGAGCATAAGCTGCGCCACCTGGACAAGACAGGCGTGGCCAGGGTCCTCGAATACAGCGTCGAACTGACGGAGGATCGGGATAAGCTGACCCTGGAACTGGGCACGATAACCGACCTGTTGCGGGAATCGAACTATTTTGCCGGGGTCGACAACTCCGAAATCGTCCAGAGAAAGCACGTGGATGAGGCCATCCAGAAGCGTAAGTACCGCTCGAACCTTATCGAAGAGCGGATCATGGAGATTATCGAAAAAGACATAATCTGGGTCGAGACCACGGGAACGAAGGCCGGGCAGGTAAACGGCCTCGCGGTCCTGATGACCGGAGATCATGTCTTCGGAAGACCGAACCGGATCACAGCGACTGTCTCGGTTGGCCGGGAAGGAACGGTTTCGATCGACCGCGAATCGAAGATGAGCGGCAGCACGCACACCAAGGGCCTGATGATCCTGAGCAGCCTTTTCCGGGAGCGCTTCGCCCACAATAAGCCGATTTCGTTTTCCGCATCGCTCTGTTTCGAACAGAGCTATGGAATGATAGACGGGGACAGCGCGTCGAGCACGGAGTTCTACGTGCTTCTGAGCGCCATAAGCGGTGTTCCCATCAAGCAGGGGATCGCGGTAACGGGTTCGGTGAGCCAGAAGGGCGAAGTCCAGCCCATCGGCGGCGTGAACTACAAGATCAAGGGATTTTTCGACATCTGCAAGGCCAAGGGCCTGACCGGTGACCAGGGCGTAATGATTCCTTCGAAAAACGTCCGGAACCTGATGCTCGACCAGGAGGTGGTCGATGCCGTTGCCGAGGGTAAATTCCACATCTGGCCGGTGACCACCGTCGAGGAAGGAATCCAGATTCTGACGGGCGTGAAAGCCGGAACTCTGCAGCCGGACGGAACCTACAGCGAGGGCTCCGTTTACCGGAAGACCGACGACCGGTTGCGCGAGATATCCGAAATCGTCCGCAAGTTCGGCAAAGAGGATAACGAGAAGAAGAGCGGCGAAGCCGACGACGACCCGGCAGGTTGCGGCTGCGGGAAAGAATAATCCTGCAGAAATAAAGACATTGTTCGGAGGGCGGGGCCTGGGCTCCGCCCTTTCCGTTTGTATGTCCTGTATGTCTTATACGGCCTGTACAGTGGAACCTGTCATCTGGATAATCGACAATAACCACTGGGAACGGGTAAACATCCGGGCCCAGTTGATCGAAAATGGATACCGGGTTGAAGGCTTTCCCGCCATCTTGCCGGCTATTGCCGGGTTTTACCGCGGCATCGTGGAAAAGCCGGCCCTGATAATCCTGGAGTCGCGCAATCTCGGCTGTCTGAGGCCCGAACTGGACGAACTGGCCCGGATCGGAGCGCCGACAGTACTCTTGACCGGGGTATTCGAAGGAGACGGGGAATTGCTCTCAGGCCGCAAATGGGCCGCTGTTCTGCGCCGGCCCTTTACGGTCGGGCAGGTGGCGGAAGCTGTGGAGCGCATTATTGGTGAACTCCGCTGAGTCGAGAACAGGGCGGGGCTGCCCGCCCTGTTCTCGACGGTTGCAGTCAGACTTTCGATCCTACGGGAATTCATATGCTCCGATATCGACAATTGCCGGGCCAATTGGCGGGGTTTTGCCATTGACGACGCGGGGGGAGCCCCGCAAATCCACGGCCGGCAACCCGGGAGCCGCATTATTCCCTGCGTCTATGCAGGGGGAGGCCGCCAAAAGCTTGAAATCGCGAAGCGCCGTAAACAGCGGGTTGGCATTGATGTTGAGAAGGCCGGGATATATACCGGCCGGCTGAGTGATATTCGAGTACGACACGACGGCAACCAGGAGCGCGTCACGAATTTCGTTCGGCAAATCACCCCAGAGAATCGAGTTGGTGATGGTGGGGCCGGGGGGGCCTTCGGCCTTGAGTCCGCCGCCGCCTATTGCCGCCACGTTTCGCGATAGCGTGCAGTTTAGAATCGTCAGGCTCGAAAAGCTCGACGATATGCCGCCGCCGGTTCCGGCCAGCGGGTCGAGCGCTTTATTGTCGAACAGCAGACAATTGACCATGGAGGGGATCCCGAAGTCGAAAGCTGCCCCCCCGCCGGACATTGTCAGAGTGGAATTGGATTCGATGATGGTGTTAGAAATCCGTGGGGAACCGAGGTCGGAGGCAATTCCTCCACCTCCGGAATCCGCGGTATTCAGTGAAATATGACACCCGGAAATAACGGGAGAGCATCTGTCACACTTGATCCCTCCGCCTGTGGTCAGCGCGCCTCCCGACGAGTTGCCGGTTATCACGCAATTCAAAATACTGGGTGATGAAGCTGCACCCAGGGGGCTCGGTTCGCACAGAATCCCTCCTCCCCCCTTGGCCAGTCCGGTTCCATTCCTGATTGTAAACCCATCCACCACGGACGTTGACGACTCCCCGCTGTGGAACCAAAAGCCTCTGCCCAGTCCTGCGCAGTCAATTATACAGGTCGCGGCGCCGCCCTGCGATACGACGGAGATAGCTTTCCCGAGGAAGTCCAGATCGGAATTCCCGAGCCCTGTATACGTGCCGGGCGCTACAATGACAACATCTCCGTTGACGGCGGCGTTTATTCCTGCCTGAATTGTTGGATAAGCAGAGGGTACCAATCGGTTTAGAGCATAAACAGTACCATTCAGTTGGAATAACAAAAATGCCGCCAATAGAAGACCATAAACCCGGAATTTCTTCATAAAATCCTCCTGTTTTGTGATTAGTCCACTCTAGGAGGGACCTCCGATTTTGCAATAGGGAGACAGGAGTAAACAGGTAGGCAATTCAAGGGTATTTTCTTCGGAAAAATCGGTCGGGCAAATCGGAAATGGTGCGCGGGGCAGCAGGTTGCAAGGAAATCCGAAATTTCCGGTTACCTCTCCTTTTGGATGACCAGCGAGGCGCACTGGCCTTCGTAGCTTCCCGCATTGATGAGAATGTTCGAAAAGGTGCGGTGTTCTCCACGGGCGGTGGTCAGGGCGGGGAGAATCCTTTGGGATTCGAAGATGGTGAGGCCCAGAATGGTATTGACGATCGGCCCGGCGGCAAATATCTCTCCGAAAAGCGAGTTGGAAGTGACTATGGCAGGGCCGGCGGGAAGGTCCCCGAAAACCGACGCAATCGCTTCGGCTTCTCCCGGAGGATGTAAAAAGACCAGGTCGATTTCGTTCGGGTTCAGCCCAGCATGAGAAAGCGCAGTTTCCATGGCGACCGCAGTCGGCCGGCCGGCTCTCCCCGTTTTGCATGCGAAGCCCCAGCCCGAAATGCGCCCCAGCGGTTTTACGCCCCGGTTCCCCGCCGCGGCACGGGTTTCCAGAACGAGCATGGCGCCGCATTCCCCCAGTACGTCGGGGCCGGTCTGGCCATGCACATGAGCACGGGCCTGGCTTATGGGGGAAATCTCCTCGCTCACGCCGCCTGCGAGCATCGCTTTTGCCCTCCCTTCCCGGAGAACATGCACCGATTCGGCCACCGCCATTATTCCCCCGTCCGCATGGGGGGCGAAGGTGGAATTCTCGCCGCGTATTCCCAGGTGGATCGCTGCCTGGCAAAAGGCAACGTTGTTGAG
>JAEZXS010000346.1 GCA_023442755.1 Pseudomonadota bacterium
GCATACGCCGGCGATCTGGACAACGTTCAATTTCTCCCGGAAAAAGATCAGCGCCAGGACGAGACTCACGATGGGATAGAGGGCCGTAAGGGGTGCGAGGACGGAAACCTTGCCGGTCCTGAGGGCAAGCATGAAGCAAAGAAGTCCGGCATAGCCCGCCACGCCCGTGAGGACCGAAGGGACGATGCCGCGCAGGTCCGTGCCGAGGTTCGGCCCGATGAGGAAAAAGACGATCAGCCCTGTGAATACCCCCCCGATCACCTCGTAGACGAAGGCGCTTTTCGGGTCGATCCAGGTGACGGCGACCTTGGGGAGAAACGCCCAGAAGCCCCAGGCGAGGATCGCCAGCATGGAATAGACGGTCCAGTCCTTCATCTTGCCTCGCACCGCATCCTGTCAGGCTCCCGCCCGGAACCAGGCCACATCGAGTGGATTGCGCGGGGGCAGCCGGTGATAGGAGTATTCCGGATAGCCCACCATCAGGATGCCGGTAACGGCGCGGTCCGCCGGGATTTTCAGGAATTCGGGAAGCGCGGGCGTCTGCTGGGCGCACGACTGCGTGTAGCCGGCCCAGCACGTTCCGATTCCGAGAGCGGGGGCGTACAGCTCGACATATTCCAGCGCAAGGGTGGTCGAACCGACGGCCGGCAGGAGGTTTTTGGGGGCGTGGGCCACGACGAGTTGGGGCGCGCCACGCAGCACCCGGTCTATCCCCTGTTCATGCGCCCGGATGATCGGGGGCATGCCGAAGAGTTTCCCAAGGGCGGGTTGGGTGCGAACTACCTCGCGCATCCAGTCGACCACGATTTCCCGAACGCGCAGCAGGTTTTCCCGCCCCTCCACGACCAGGTAGGAGAGCCCCTGGGAATTGTGGCCGGAAGGTGCGAACCGGGCGATATCGAGCAGTTTGATCATCTGTTCGCGAGGTATGGGCATGTCTTTGTAGCAACGGATGGAGCGGCGCGAGCGCATGAAAACGGCCGCGGTTTCGGGATCGAGAGAAAACCCGGCCGGTATGGGCGTGTGCGCGGCAAGAGGGCTCCTGCGGTGGTCCAGGGCGCCGGTCGGGCAGGCGGAGACGCAGTGTCCGCACCCGATGCAGGCGTGTGCCGATCCCTCCAAGACCTTCGGCCCCGCTTTCGGATCGAGTTCGAGAATGCGCGCCGGGCAAACCTCGGCGCAAATCCCGTCTTTATTGCATTTTCCGATATCTACCGTAATCAGGTTCATTAAGAAAGCTCCCCGCTCGACCCCGGCATCAGAACAGGTCGGATTTGAAGAAAGACTCGGACGAGGACGGCCGCGGGGCACGAACCGCCGTCGGGTCCTCGGGGTCCCCCTCGGAGTACTCGGAACTGTGATCTTCGCCCAGCGGATCTCTGCCGGTCGGCACGCTACCGGAGAATGCGGCGTAGGAATGGGAGCCTTCGGCGCCGATCTTGGCGAACACGATCCCTTCAGGCACGGTGAATGTATCGACCGGTTTGTCCTTGAGGTATTCTTTCATAAAGTACACCCAGATCGGGCATGCGGCACGGCCGCCGGTTTCCCCCTTGCCGAGAGAGACGGTATGGTCGTCATAGCCTACCCACACGCCGGTGAGCACCGACGGGGTATAGCCAATAAACCAGGCATCCTTGAGCTCGTTCGTGGTGCCGGTTTTGCCTGCAGCGGGTCTGCCCAGTTCCTTTGCCTTGGCGCCGGTCCCTTCCTGCACCACCCCCTGCAGCAGGTCGGTAATGAGGTAGGCAGTCTGGGGCGAAATGGCGGATTCCTGCTTCGACTGGTGCCGGTAGACCAGCTTGTTGCCCCTGTCATGGACGGTCTCGATCAGGTACGGCTCGGACCGCTCCCCCTGGTTGGCGAAAGCGGAATAGGCAGTGAGCAGCTCATACAGGGTCACGCCGGAGGCCCCGAGGGCCAGGGACAGGGTAGGTGTCAGGGGCGAGGTTATTCCGAGCTGACGGGCATAATCGATCGTGTAGTTCACCCCGATGGCTTCGAGCAGCTTGACCGTCACGACGTTTCGGGAATTTATGAGAGCTTTCCTGAGCGGAATGGGCCCCCAGAACTGGCGGTCGTAGTTGGCCGGCCTCCATGGCCCCTTGCCGCTGTGATCTTCGTAGGATATCGGCGAATCGATCAGGGTGGATGCTTCCGTGAACCCTTTGTCGAGCGCCGCCGAGTAGATTATGGGCTTGAATGAAGACCCGGGCTGGCGCACTGCCTGCGTGCACCTGTTGAACTGGCTTTTCTCGAAATTTCTTCCCCCGACCATGCAGATAACCGCTCCGGTAATCGGGTTTACGGACATGAGCGCGCCCTCCATGCTCGGATCCTGTTCGAGGGCGGCGTTCCAGGTTTTGGGATCCTGGCGTTTGAGCAACTTCACCCGGAGCACGTCGCCCTGCCGGAATATCTTTTCCGCGCGGGAGGCGGATACCTGGGTCCATTGATACCCGGCCGGGGCGATCAACGCCCTTTCCTGTCCCAGGTCGAGTATGCACGTGCGGGTCTTGGAGTCGAAATCCTTCACCAGGCCGGCTACGATCTTGCCTTCCGCAGGCTCTCCGTTCTTCTGCACGAGAACGCGCATCGCGCTTGCCCAGTCCTCTTTGGGAACATTCACGTGGAGGCCCCTGTACCTCTGGTGCCTCTTGTCCAGTTCCCGCAGGCCCTGGTCCAGGGCCTTTTCCGCAAGCCCCTGCGCCCGCGTGTCTACCGTGGTGTAGATCGTAAGCCCTTCCTTGTAGAGCATATCATGTCCGAAACGCGCTTCGGCGTTTCTGCGGACTTCCTCGGTGAAGTAATCCATCTCCCTCAGGCCCCAACGCTTCGGTTTGGCAAGCTGGATAGGTTTCGCCAGGGCTTTGCGGGCTTCGTCCATGCTGACGAAATCGGCATCGACCATCCTTTGCAGAACATAGCGCTGCCGCTCGCGGGCCACCGGCAACCTGTGGATCGGCGAAAACCGGCTCGGGGCCTTGGGGAGGCCGGCCAGAAGAGATGCCTCTGAGAGGTTAAGTTCGCTTGCGTGCTTGTCGAAATAAGTCCTGGCCGCGGCTTCGACACCGTAAGCGCCGGCGCCGAAATAGATTTGGTTCAGATAAAGGTAGAGAATTTCATTTTTGCTGAGGCTGTGGTCTATACGGTAGGCCAGCAGGGCTTCCTTGATTTTGCGGGTAAGGGTTCGCTCGGGAGTGAGCAGAAGCGATTTCACCACCTGCTGCGTGATCGTGCTTCCGCCCTGAACGATTTCGCCGGCCTGGAGGTTTTTGAAAAAGGCGCGAATAATGCCGACGACGTCAACCCCACTGTGCTCGTAGAAGCGCGTGTCCTCGGCGGCTATAAAGGCCTTGAGCAGGAGAGGAGGAAGTTCGCTCAGGGGGACCAGGTACCTGCGTTCGATATAGAATTCGCCGATGAGTTCCTTGTCGGCCGAGTATACTGTGGTGACGAGCGGCGGGTGGTAATTCTTGAGCGCCTCCGCACTGGGCAGAGAGCGGTCGAGCTGTACGTAGAACGCGAACAGGACGGCGCCTCCCATCAGGACCAGGCACAGGGAAACGGAAAACAATGTAAAAAGAAACCAGCGCACCGGCCTCTTTTCCGGCTGCTGACGCCTAGAAGGTACAGGCTTTTTCATATCCTACCTTTTTTGCCGGTATAGATTCTGCCACAAGAAGCCGGCTCGGCCTCAATCGTAGACATAGCTTGAAATTTCCGGACGTTTTTGACTACTCTTACCATACCCGTGCAGCAAAAGAAATAACAGCCCGAAGGCCGGCAGGCAATAATAGGCATCTATTTGACGGGTTTCAATGGGAATTTCCGACATTTGTCCTATGAAAGATTCTCGGGGTATCTTATTTGCCGTACTGCGAGGGCTTCTTTAGACGTCTTCCCGGAAGGGTGGATTTGGCAATCCCGGGCAGGATTTTAGAGCACAATGCCTTGAAAGGCGCGAAAAGCCGCTTAGTTTTCGGTGAATTCCGGAAAAGGAGTTAAGCATAGTTAACACTGTTCTTTAGATTGGGGCCCATTCTTATATCGATAACCAACCTGCACGAAGGAAAACAAAACCATGAAAGCCCTATGTTTTCACCGCCACGGCGACCTGGATATCCTGGAATATGGCGATGTGCCCGACCCGCAGCCGGGTCCGGGAGAAGTCCTGGTTCAGGTCAAAGCCTGTGCTCTGAATCATCTCGATATCTGGGTAATGCGGGGCTGGCCCGGGCTCGATCTGGAAATGCCGCACTGCGGCGGCTCGGACATAGCCGGCGTGGTGGCGGGAACGGGTCCAGATGTGAGCGGGTGGGATACCGGCAAACGGGTGGTCATCGACCCGGGCATCAACGTTTTCGAAGATGAATTCACGCGCCGGGGCGAGGACAGTCTGAGTCCGGGCTACAAAATCATCGGCGAGCACATGCGGGGCGGCTTGGCCCAGTATGTAGTCGCTCCCGCAAAAAATCTCCTGGAAATTCCCGACACGCTCGATTTTCCGGAAGCGGCCGCCCCGCTCCTGGTCACGCTGACCGCCTGGCGCATGCTGATAAACCGGGCCGGTCTCCGTGCGGGCGAGACGGTCCTGGTAGTCGGCGCCGGAGGCGGTGTGAACAGCATGGCCACCCAGATCGCCAAACTCGCCGGGGCGACCGTCTTTGTAGTGGCAAGCAATGCGGAGAAGGCGGAAAAGGCCCTGAACCTCGGTGCGGACGTCGTCATCGACCGGTCCCGGGTGGACTGGTCGAAAGAGATCAAACGGCTCACCGGCAAGCGGGGCGTCGATGTCGTGGTAGACAACGTGGGATCGGCCACTATCAACAGGAGCATGGACGTGGTGGCGCGGGGCGGTCGTATCGTCATCGTGGGCAATACGAGCGGTCCGATAGCGGAAATAGATATCCGCCGCATATTCGGGAAGCAGATAAGCCTGATCGGGAGCACGATGGGCACCCATCAGGACTTCTATGATATTACCCGGGCTCTCTGGAGCGGAAAACTCAAGACCATCGTCGACGAGGTGATGCCTCTTGCCGAAGGCCGGCGCGGGTTCGATATGATGGCCAAAAGCGACCAGTTCGGGAAAATAGTGCTCACGCCCTGATGGCTCCGTCAGACATGCAACTTGACTTCGTATCGTCACGCCGGCGAAAGAGACTGTGTCATAACTGATGGCGGCTTGGAGATTCCCGCTCTCGCAGCCAAAACTCGGCAAACAACAACGACGATAGGGGTAGGGACAGCACATTGGATTGCACTGCCCCTCCCTCCAAACCGGACTGGCGGATTTCCCGCATCCGGCTTTCCAGTTGGTGGTTCACCTCGACGAGGGCTGGAGCAAAGC
>JAEZXS010000188.1 GCA_023442755.1 Pseudomonadota bacterium
GTCCAATACTGTCCTGCTGAAAAATATCAGAGCCTATATAAACAGCCTGCTCAAGCTGCACCTGCCTAATCACCCGGTACGCTGAGCTTTTTCGCTGAATCATCTCCAGCGGCCGGGAATCCAATCCCCGAACCTGTCATAATGTCCGGGAAACCACTGGAGCATCCGGCAATGTCCGGGAACCCAGTCCCCGAACCTGTCGTAGTACCCGGGAACCCATGCCCTATCCGGTCCGCAGGGTACAGGCCGGTCGTCGAAATACTGTACGGACATCGACCCCGAAGAGGTTGCCACCGCCGCCAGGGGCAGAATTGCAACACCGGCAACGATCACCAATATAATCAAACAGGCAGGTAATACCCTGGTTTTCATACTCATAACTATCCTCCCATAGCTTTTCACTCATGGCATTGATGTGCACTGAAAAAACTTCGTGTATTCCACCTGTATTTTATGAATATAAGTTCCGTTTCACTCGCGGTCGAACAGGCGAACGGAAGGCCGGTCCTTTCCCGACCAGGTTTCATGATACACAACATAACGGTATTCCTTATGAAACATGCATCCGCAGTTTTTTCATATCCCCCTCACACGAGTTGAGCAATTTCGCCGGGGGCTGCATGGATAAGACACCGAAAATATTAAGTTATATTTTGTAGAATCATTTTTTTGGGCTCAGGAAGTTCGATTACCGTGTTTTCGGCGGCGATTACACAGTAGGCCCTCGAAGGCAGTTGCCGATCTCACGATAACCGGATGCGGCAGGACATTCGGCCTTGGACATAAAAAATGCTGTCGCGGCCGAGCGCGGCAAAAAGAGGGTCGCAGGCGCGACCCCCATCAGCAGCAGGAAGATATCGGCATGGATGCCGAAAAAGAAGAGGAAGCCCTCCAGCACAAGCAGATACCCTGCCAACCCGAGGAGCAGAATAAAGAGCCCGACAAGGAAATACTGGAGAAAAGCTCTGGCTTCCATCGCTTACCAAATACTAATTGCTATAGGTCCTCAACACTCTTTTCAATTCCTCGGCAACCGCAGGCGCCTGTACGTCACGCCTCTGGAAGATCTCCATCGGAAGCAGACCGGGAATGTTGTAGAAAGCGGCATTCGCTCCGTAATCGACCTGCATGGCTGCACCTTCCAGGGCTACTCCGGCAAAAAGCCCCCGACTCCTGGAATAGGACAGGATTTCCGCCCGCAGTTGCACGTCCGTACCCGCTTCCGCATGCCGGCCTACGGGACCCGCCGCAACCGAGGCATCCATCCCGAGCGTGAATTTTCCACTGGTTATGGAATCCAGGCTGCGAATGCTCCGGAAAACCAGGACCACGTCGCTCGCCTGCGCCCCGATCTGGAAGCCAACGCTCGCCCCGGTCATCGTGAAGAACACGGGATTGCTCCAGGAGCCGTCCGGGGTGCGCACCACCATGACCCCGCCGCCGTACCGGCCTCCGACAATGAAGCCCGCTTTGAGGAAGTCGGGAAAGATCGCGATGCCGTAGGCGCTGCCGAGCAGGTTGGGAGGAATACAGCTTTCCGGAATCTGCTCAATTTCCTTGATGACTGACGTCGCAGCCTGGACCTTTGCCTCTTCTCCAGTGCCCGCACTGGAAAAAGCAGGCATAACGAAAAGCAGCCCTACCGTCAGAATAATGGCTAAACCAGTCCTCGTAGGCATAATCATCCCTTTCCTGTAACCGATTATGAGTTGGCTTGGTTTGGGTGAACTTTGGCAGACGGCTTTACTATCGCATAGATCGGGAGTGGGTTGTCAAAGAAAAAACGCGCCCGCGCAGGTGTGCAAACATTCCGGGCCCAATTTACGTTGGCTCAAGCCGGCCGGCTCGAACCAACGAAAAGAGTATGCAAAGAGAAACTACTTCCTTCCCACGGCGGATGCGCTTTCGTGCACGGCCTCCGTCAGCGTGGGATGTGCGTGGATGGTGCGGCGCAGGTCTTCCGCTTTCAGATGGTGTTGCATCGCAAGAACACATTCCGCAATCAGTTCGGATGCCCACGGACCGATGATGTGCACTCCCAAGATGCGATCGGAGCGCACGTGCGCCAGGATTTTGACGAATCCGTCCGTCTCGCCGATGCAGCGGGCCCGGGCCGTTCCGGCAAATGGAAAAGCCCCCGCCCGGTATTCGACCCCGAGCTTCTTCAGCTCTTCCTCAGTCTTCCCGACCGCGGCCACTTCCGGGGAAGTGTAGACAACCGCCGGGATGGCATCGTAATTCACCTTGCCGGGAAGACCGGCCAGGCATTCGACTGCGGCGATTCCTTCGGCCGAGGCCTTGTGGGCGAGCATGGGACCCGGCACAAGGTCTCCTATTGCAAGAATGCCGGGAACCGTCGTGCGGTAATTCTCGTCGACAACGATAAAACCCCTGGCGTCGAGCGCGATCCCGAGTTCTTCCAGGCGGAGTCCCCCGGTCAGGGGCCTTCTCCCGACAGCCACCAGCACCTTGTCGAATTCGGCTTCATCTTCCTTGCCGTCCGCCTCGAAGCCAAGCCTCATCCCGCTTCCGGTCCTCTCGGAGCGGATCACCCGGGTGCGCGTCCGAAATTTCAGGCCCTGCCGGCGAAGCATCCGATCGAGGCGGCGCGACACCTGTCCGTCCAGCCCCTGGGCGATCCCCGGCAGCATTTCGATCACGGTGACCTCCGAACCCAGGCGCGACCAGACGGAGCCCAGCTCCAGCCCGATATACCCTCCGCCCACAATCCCGAACCGCTTTGGAACGGATGCGAGCATCAGGGCCTCAGTGGAACCGATAACGGTTTCCCCGTCGAAGGGCAGAAAGGGCAGTGCAATCGGTTCACTCCCGGTTGCAAGCAGCACGGCCTTTGCACCATATATGGCCGGCTCCCCCGCCCCTTCGCCGACCTCCACCCGGTGGTCCGGCCTCAGTCGCGCCGTTCCGCGAATAATCCGAATTTTGTTGTCTTCCAGGAGCTTGCGAACGTTGTCGGCCAGGCCGGAAACGATCGTTTCCTTCCTTTCCATCATTTTCCGCAGGTCGGCGGAGACCTCTCCGACGCGGACTCCAAGCTCTCCAAGCCTGTTTCGGGCCAGGGCATAGCACTCGCTCGATTCCAGGAGCGCCTTGCTCGGGATGCAGCCCACGTTGAGGCATACCCCTCCAAGGCTGCTTTCCTTCTCGATACAGGCGGCCTTCATGCCGAGTTCCGCAGCCCGGACGGCCGCAACGTAGCCGCCGGGACCCGCCCCGACAACGATCAGGTCAAATTCTTCCGGAGCCGGCATCTCACACCTCCATCAGCATCCGCTCGGGATTTTCGACAAGTTCCTTGATCCGGCGCAAAAAGGTTACCGCCTCACGGCCGTCTATGATGCGGTGATCGTAGCTCATGGCCACGTACATCATCGGCCGTACGACGATCTGCCCGTCGACGACCACCGGGCGGTCTTCTATCTTGTGCATGCCCAGGATCGCGCTCTGCGGCGGGTTCAGAATGGGGGTGCTGAGCAGTGAACCGAAAATGCCCCCGTTCGTGATGGTGAAAGTGCCTCCTTCCAGGTCGGAGAGCGCAAGGCGGTTTTCGCGAATCTTTACGACGAAGTCGACTATCGTGCGTTCCAGGTCGGCAAAGTCCCTGCGCTCCGCGTTGCGTATGACCGGCACAATGAGGCCACGTTCCGCCCCGACTGCGACGCCGATATGGCAGTAGCTGTGATAGACGATCTCGTTGCCCTCGATGAAGGCGTTCACCTCGGGCTGTTCATGGAGAGCGGTGACACAGGCCTTCAGGAAAAATGACATCATCCCGAGCCGAACCCCGTACTTCTGGCGGAACTGCTCCCCATATTCCCTGCGGAGCGCCTGGACCCGGCTCATGTCGATCTCGTTGAAAGTGGTGAGCATGGCGGTATTGCGCCGTGCTTCGAGAAGCCTTGCCGCCACGCGCTGCCGGAGCGGGGACATCGTCTTTCTGAAGGTTTCCTCCCCGGCTTCGGGAGCCGGCTTCGGAACAGCGCGGGGTTCTGCACGAGGGGCTTTCTCCGGCACCCCGGCTTCCGTTCCGGTTCCGCCCTGTTCCATGTAGAGCAGGATGTCGCCTTCCGTGACCCTGCCGCCCGGTCCCGTTGCTGTCACCCTGGAAGGATCGACGCCCGATTTTTGCGCCAGTTCCCGGGCGGAAGGAGACATTACCGGCTTTGATTCGGCCGGCGCTGCCGGAGCGGCAGGGAGGGGAGGCGGTGGCGGCTGCCGGACCGGTTCGGGCCGGGGCGCAGGTGCAGGCTCCACCAGGGCCTCCCCCGCTGCAGGCGGCTTTTCCGCCTCGATCTTCCGTGCAGGAGGTTTTGCTTCGGCTGCCGCGGTATCGATCGAGCCCACTACCGTGCCCACCGCTACCGTCTGCCCTTCTCCGATCAGGATTTTCAAAACTCCGTCGGCCGGCGCCGAAATTTCGAGCGTCACCTTGTCCGTCTCGATCACGAACAGGACTTCGTCCTTGCGGACCGTTTCGCCGTCCCGTTTGAGCCACTGCGCAAGCAGCGCCTCCCGGACGGATTCGCCAACCTCGGGTACCTTCACGTCTACTGTCATGCTGTCTCCTGGCCACCTTGTTTGCCTGGAAATGCCTTCGCCATGAGCATCTTCTGCTCGTCCCTGAAGAATGCCAGATAACCCGAGGCCGGACTGGCCCCGGGAGGTCGTCCGATATAGTCGGGCTCTATCCCGGCAAGTTCCTCGATCCTGTGCCGCACGAACTCCCAGCCGCCCATGTTCTCCGGTTCCTCCTGGACCCAGAAGATCTTCCGGATCGAGGGCAGCCGCGAGAGCGATTCCTTCAAACGCGCTTCCGGGAAAGGATAAAGCTGCTCGACGCGCAGGATCGCCGTATCGAATGACTCGAGCGCTCTGCGCCTTTCCGCCAGGTCGTAATAGATTTTGCCGCTGCACAGGTACAACCGCGACGCTTTTGCGAATACAGGCTCGTCTTCCAGCACTTCCTCGAAATAGCCGGAAGCAAGGTCGGAAAGACGGGAAACTGCCGAGGGAAGCCTCAGAAGGCTTTTGGGTGTAAGCACGACCAGGGGTTTGCGGTATTTTACCTTTACCTGGCGTCTGAGAAGATGAAAGTACTGCGCCGGGGTGCTCGGATAGCAGACCTGGATGTTATCCTGTGCGCACAGTTGCAGGAAGCGCTCCATGCGCGCGCTCGAATGTTCCGGTCCCTGCCCTTCCAGGCCGTGGGGCAGAAGAATGGTCAGGCCGCTTTGCCGGCACCATTTCGATTCCGCGCTCACGATGAACTGGTCGAACATGGACTGGGCATTGTTTGCAAAATCGCCGAACTGGGCTTCCCAGATCACCAGCGAATGGGGAGTCAGCAGGGAATATCCGTACTCGAACCCGAGGACGGCATTTTCCGAGAGGCTGCTGTCCTGCACATGGAACTCTGCCTGGTTGGGTGCGAGGTGATTGAGAGGAACATAGTGCTTCCCGGTTTTGACATCCGAGAGCGCGCTGTGGCGCTGGCTGAAGGTTCCCCTGCTGCTGTCCTGGCCGCTGAGGCGAATTGGCGTTCCCTCGGACAGGAGGGTGGCGAATGCAAGCTCCTCGGCGGTCGCCCAGTCTATCCCCTCGCCTTTTTGAACGGTTTCGACCCGCCGGTTCAGAATGCGTATGAGCCGCGGATGTATCGTGAGGTCCTCGGGAAACGTGTTCAGCCTGACGGCGAAGTCCTTCAGTATTTCCTCGTTGACGCCCGTTTCCACCGGATCGTGGGAATACTTCCCGCCTATGCCTTCCCACAATTCGTAGAACCGCTCCTCTGGCATTTTGCAGGTCTTCTCGTGCGCCGCTGTGTAGGCAATTTGCATGCACTGGTTGATCCCGCCAAGGATTTTGCTCAAATCCTCTTCAGCGAGGTCGCCGGCATTCGTCAGCCGGTTTGCATAAATCCGGTAGAGCGGCGGCCTGTTCTTGATGCGTTCGTACATCTCCGGCTGCGTGTAGTAGGGCTCGTCGCCTTCGTTGTGCCCGTAGCGGCGGAAACATACCACGTCGACGACCACGTCCTTCTTGAATTCCGCCCGGTAATCGCATGCGAGCTTCGTGATGTGGACAACCGCTTCCGGGTCCTCGCCATGGACATGGAATATCGGAATCATGAGCATCTTGGCGATGTCGGTCGCATACCGGGTGGAGCGTGCGTGCTCGGGCAGAGTGGTAAACCCGATCTGGTTGTTGATGATGATGTGCAAGGTCCCCCCGGTGGAGAACCCTTCGAGCTGGGAGAGGTTGAGGGTTTCGGCAACGATCCCCTGGCCGGCAAAAGCGGCATCCCCATGGATAAGAAGAGGCAGAACGCGTCGATGGTCACGGTCCTCGAGCTGTTCCTGCCGGGCGTAGGCAATCCCTTCCACAACGGGATCGACTGCCTCGAGATGGCTCGGGTTGTTGGCGAGAAAGACTCGGAGCGGCTCTCCTCCGTCGATGTTCAGATCGGCCATGTAGCCCCGATGATACTTGACGTCACCGGCCCCGTAGACCGAATGCGGGTCGTAGTGTTCTTCGAACTCGCAGAAGATGGTCTCGTAGAGCTTGTTCATGACGTTAACCTGGATGTTGAGTCGCCCGCGGTGGGCCATGCCCATCACCACTTCCCGGCACCCATTCGCATGGGCATGCCGGACCAGGGCATCCATCATTGCGATCACCACCTCCGCGCCCTCCACGGAGAATCTCTTCTGCCCGATGTAGCGGGTATGGAGAAACTGCTCGAACGCGGTGGCCTGACACAGCTTGTTCAAAATAAGCAGCTTCTCGTCCCTGCTGAAACTCGGCCGGTTGCGGTTCAATTCCATCCGCTCCTGGAGCCATGCCCGTTCGTGCGGGTCCTGCAGGTGCATGTATTCGACTCCGATCGACCCGCAATACGTTTCGCGCAGAGCGGCAACGATATCCCGCAAAGATGCCTCTTCCGGAAACAGGGTCGGGGGGGTGAAAAACGTCCGTCCCAGGTCCGCATCGGAAAGACCGAACGCGGAAAGGTCGAGAAGCGGATGGTGTTCGATGCACTGCTCAAGGGGGTCGAGACAGGCGAGCAGGTGTCCGAGGTCGCGGTAGCGGTAGATAAGTTCCTGGACACTGCACTGCCGGAGCAGTTCGCCCTTGTCGCAAAACCCGGCGCCCGTTCGTTCCGGTTGCAGTCCCAGTTCGAAGCCTTCGAAAAACGCCTGCCAATCGGCAGAGACACTCCCCGGTTCGGATTTCCATTTTCGGTACTGGGAATCCATAAACTCGGCATTGAGGCTGAATGAGAAATTCATCAGCAATATTATCCTTTGCTGCATTTTCAGGGATATGGTGTGTGATCGTCCTCGGAAGTTCCAGCTCTAACAGATAGCTATGATGTATTTGATGTCAAGAATAGAGCGGGATTTGTTGCCGTCCGGCATGCAAATTCGGGCCTTCCCGGGCTGCGATAGAGCTTGCATTCGACAACCTGCCCCGTGTTGATACTGTGCTGCGGATAACAAAAGGAATAAATCCTTCCGGCGCCGATCAGGAGACGGGAACGATCGGTTTATCGCCGAGAGTGATTTTCTCTGATCGGAATGGCTCGTGAATTGCATGAAGCGTGGTGTTCGACAAATGCTTTTCGGCTTACATCTGCAGTAGAAGAAAAGGTCATGATCTATGTCACGAATCAGGGAGAAGACAGCAAGGCCGCAGAGCCCCTCAACGGATAAACAGGCAGGCACAACCGAACAGGCTCACAGGCGGGGTGAGGACGCTCCCTCCCCCTTCCCGGCCTCAAAATCGGGACCGGAACGCTCCGCTTTCCGTCCCGTCAGCCTCATTATCGCCTCCGTATTCTTTTTTACCGGCCTGTGCGGACTGATCTACGGGACGGTCTGGACCCGCCTTCTCGCGCTGGTTTTCGGGAACACCGCCCAGGCCGTCTCGACGGTTTCCGGCGTTTTCATGTTCGGACTGGCGCTGGGGAGCCATTTCGTCGGGAGGCGCCTCCGAAGGATACAGAATCCTCAGCGGTTCCTGGGCCTCGTCGAGGTCGGGATCGGGGTCTATGCTTTCTTCTTCCTCCCGCTGCTCTACCCGTTGCAGCAGATTCATTCGGCCCTATTCCCATACTTGTACGACCACCAGGCTCTGCCCGGCCTTTTCCGCATCTTGCTTACTGTTTGTGTCATCAGCGTTCCAGCCGTGCTCATGGGCGCAGCCGTTCCTCTCGCAGCTTCCGCTCTCAGGGGTTCCCAAAGGTCTGTGGGGCGCGACGCGGGGACGATCTATTTCCTGGGCGCGAGCGGGGCCGCACTTGGCTCCTTTCTCAGCGCGTTTGTCCTCATTCCGCATCTGGGCCTCCAATGGATGCTGTGCCTCGGCGGGCTGCTGAACGTGACCATCGGGATTGTGACACTTGCCGTCAAACATGCGCCGGCGGCGCCGGAGCCCACAAAGAATACGGCCACGGAAACCGGAGATGACCGTCCGGAACAGTTTTGGGCGCTTTTTGCAATCGGACTGATCGGCTTCTTGTCGATGGTCTGCGTAATTTCCTGGCGCCGCGCGCTGATCATGGTTTTCGGACCATCGGTCTATCCTCTCGCCCTGACTGTGACGGTATACCTTTTGGGGCTCGCCCTGGGCGGTTTCGTTTTCAGACGATTCGCTGACAAAATCAAAAACCGCCTTGAATGGCTCTCCGCACTCACCGCGGCTGCCGGGCTTTCCATCTTTGCAGGCGCACTTCTGACCGGGAGCCTCCCCAACCTTTTCGTCCGTGCTTTCGCTCATGATAACGCGAACTGGGCACGCATCACCCTGCTCGAATTTCTCGTCTCCTTTGCGATCATGCTTCCGGCCGCCTTTTGCACCGGGGCGAGCTTTCCGCTGGTTTCTCGCATTCTGGAGAGGAAATCTCAACCAGGGCGTTCGATAGCGGACGCCTTCGCGCTGAGCATCGGCGGATGGACTATCGGCCTGCCCGCAGCCGGTTTTGTCCTGGTACCGGTGATAGGCGCAGAAAGATCCCTGATCGCGGCAGGCGCCGCCAGCATCCTGCTGGCTGCCGCTCTGATGATATTACCTCTCCGGCAGGGGACGGCAAAAAGCCGCGGACTTCGCGCCGCAATAGCAGTCCTGCTCGCAGTCACCGCCATTGCTGGCTCATGGATTATGCCGAACCGGGACGCCAGGGCGACAACGGCGGGAGTATATCTCTACTCACAGGCAATTGCGAAAACACAATCGTCCGTCGCAGACTTCATGACGCGCTACCATATGCTCCTTTACAGGGAGGACCCGAACGGCACGGTCGCGGTACTGGAATCTTCGACCGGGTCGCGCTTTCTCCGTGTAAACGGCATGACTGACGGATCGGATGGAGGCGACAGGTTCACACAGGTCCTCCTGGCGCTGGCGCCGGTCTTTTATTCCTCAAGTCCCCAGACCGCGCTCGATATCGGACTGGGCACCGGGATGACCGCCGGGTCTCTCCTCGACTACCCATTCGAGACCATTGACTGTGCCGAGATATCCCCGGCCGTCGTCGAAGCTTCGCGGTTCTTTTCGAAGAGCGCCGGGGACGTCTTGCAGTCGCCCAGGCTTCACCTTCATATTCTGGACGGGCGCACCTGGCTCCAGTCCACGGACAGGAAATACGACATCGTAACCTCGACGTCTTCCCACCCGTGGCAGACCGGCAACGCAAACCTGTTTACCGTGGAGTTTTTCGAGCTGGCCAAAAAGCGAATGACGGGAAACGGGATCCTGTGTCAATGGCTTCCCTTTTACAACACCGACAAGCAGCATTTCAGGCTGGTGCTTGGATCGCTCAAAACCGTCTTCCGGTTCGTGAACGTTTGGATCGACAATACGGACGCCATTCTTATAGCCTCCGACCGGCCTCTTGTTCTCGACTATGAAGGCATTTCGCAAAAGATGCAGATTGAAGGAGTGAAAAAGCGGCTCCAGACAATAGGAATCGAAACGCCCGAAGACCTCCTGGGTCTCTTCTACATCGACGACGAGGCGGTAAACGGCTTTATAGGAAACGTCGAGGCGCTGAACTCGGACATTTTCCCCATTGTCGAATTCAACGCCCCGAAACGCATTATCGGCCCCATTCGCCCGGATGCCTTCTCGCAGCTCATGGAGCTTTCCTACCGGTCGCGGCCGCACCTGATCAACTGCGATAACCCTGCCGAAACCAACAGGCAGCGCATCCAGCAAAGGGCGAGGTTCTACCGCGAGTGGTTTCCCGAGCGCATCGCCAACGAGATCATGAGAAAATCGCTCCAGGCAAATCGCTGAGTGGCGCTACAAGATTACACACTGCAGCCCACAGGCATCGGCTCGAAGGGAAGAACAAGAACGAACGAAAAAGAATTAGAGCATAGTTCCGGGATTCCATGGGAGCGGCTTGCAGCCGTGATCAGGCGAATACGGACTCAACGGCGTTTCCTGCACTCGAACCCTCTTCTAAGCCCGGGTGAAACGATACAGCACTGCAATCAAAACCACAAATCCCGATAACACAGACCTCACCGGGACGCCTGGATTCGAATGCAGGAAAAGGAAAGAAGAAAGCGAAGGAAAGCCGATTCGCCTAGACCGGCAATTCAGCGTAGTTCTCTTCCATTGTAAAATGGGAGATAAAGTCCTGGAGCATCGATTTGTGCCGGATACTGAGATTCTCGAACTGCACGCCGCAACGCCTGGTACTGAGCTGTTCCCACGAACCTTCCGGGATCTCCACATCATAGATGATCTTGCATTGCACGCGCTCCACGTGGATGAACCGCCCGTTGCTCCCGAAGATCTTCAGCCCGGACGATCCCTCGCCGGCAGGCTTGGTGGACAGGTAGCGGATGCACAGCCCTCCCATGCTGATGTCAATGATCTTGCCAAGATTAATCAGCTCGCCCGGTCTCAGGAAAGCAGCAAACGCGCCTTCCTTCCCGCAGTATCTCTTGTGTCTTCTCTTCTCCATCGACATCGTTAAGGTCGCTCTCAGTCAAAGAACAGGACGGTTAGATGGATCTGGATACGGGCCCCCGGCAGGCTGAAACCTCATCCAGCCCCCATCGAGACACACCCATGCGATTTACATGTTGCCCCGTTCAGGTTAACGAATTCCCCCTTTATTGGATACCGACACAATTTAATCTTTGTATAAATATGTAAAGGGGGAATTTGGCGGGTAAGAAGTGGGTACACACAATACTGACATTCGAGGAAATTTTAAATATGACAGGCAAATAGGCAATATAAACAAGAGGATCTAAGTGGCTAAAGCTTCGTGGATTCAGCCTTCGGAGGATGCAAAACATTTGCAATTTCAAACCAGGTTTATCACCGGCCTGCCGTACGGATATCCCTGAACAGATGTCTTCGGCAGCGAAAACAAACTGAAATGCATGAGAGAGAAATAAAAAAAACCCGGATGGAGGGTATCCATCCGGGCTCCGGTAAACTAACTACCGTGTATTGCGACTAACTAGAAGTTCCACTGAAGACGTGCACCAAGTTTCCACGCATCGTCTGCATGGGACTTGGTCAGGTCTACGCCGTTCACGCTCAGGCCGGTAGGAGCTGCCGGCAGACCCGCCGAGTTCGTGTACAGCGGCATAGGCGCGAAAGCGTCGTCTGCGAACAGGTATGCGCCAACGAGGGTCAGCGTCAGGCCGTCAACGATGCCCTGGTCAACGTAGAAATCAAGTTCGTGACCGATGCTGCTGGACATCTTGTAGGTCGAGTCATTCTGGAAAGCAACCGGTACGGAGCTGGAAGTACCAAAATACCAGTAAGAAGCACTGAGTTTGGTCTTCTCGGCAACCTGCCACGAACCGCCGAGGGTAACCGTCCACAGGTTGGTCGGGAACTGGTAGCCTCTCCAGTACATCGTGTCACCGGCCGAGCCGTTGCCACCGAAGCCACTGGCTCCAGTTGCGCCTTTGTATCCACGATAGACGTAGACATCGTCACCCAGTACGCCGCCGCCGATGATTTCAGAGAAGTACTTGGAGGTTGCAAACGGATAGGTAAACCAATCTACGTCGGTGCTCTTCATACCTTTGAAACCGGTATTCGAAGCGATGTCGCTGCTGATGTCCGGACCGGTGGTGTAGAAACCGCCCAAATTGATGGTATACGGACCGCAGAAGTAGGTTACGCCCGCATCGACCATGAAACCAGTGTAGTCGGCCGTAACCGAGTTGCCAGCGGTGTCAACCAGGTCAACACTGCCCAAGTTCTTTACGAAGTTAACATAAGCCAACAACCAGTCGACTTTGTAGGTCAGGTTGAAACCGAGGTCGAACAGGTAGTTTTCCTTGTAGTTCAGGCCTCTGCTGAAGCCAGTGCTTGTGCCGAGGAAGGTTCTGTTCGGCGTGTTCAGGGTGGAAGGATCAGCGCTCATGCCGCTGTTGTGTCCATCCTGGAAGAAACCGATAAGAGAACCCTTCCACGGACCCTGTGCGTAGTTGACGGCCGCAAAAAAGTCATCAACCCTGGGGCCGTAGGTGGTTGTCGCCACATAACGGTTGCTGTCTATAACTCTTTCAGCACCGTTCTGGCCGGCCACATAACCCACGGTAACCTTGAACGGGTCGAGGTTGGTTACAAAAATGGCTGCGGGCAGGTCGTCGTCAATGATCCACGAATCCAGAAGAACCGCGCTCTGAAGACCAATCAATGCCGTGGTGGGCGTGTTGGGAATGTTGAACTCGAAGTAGACGTTCTTCACTTCCACGGCTACCGCATCGCCGCCGGCATTCGCGCCGAGGTTCGGGCCGGTGTTGCTGCCGTTCGCTGCATTGGCGCCCCAAATACCGTCGCCGATTTCAAACTTGGTTACCAACTTCAGGTTCTTGCTGGCAACAAAGGAGAAATACAGGCGGAGGCGCTGATCGAGAAGCTGTCTGTTGTCGTTGCCATTGTAACGGTTCGCGGTACTGCTAGCCGGATTCCACCAATCAGCGGAGCTGCCATCGCGAACGTTGTCTTCACCCCAGTAACGTACGCGGAACTGACCGCCATACTTGAATTCGACTGCGGCGAGTGCGGGCATTGCAACAGCAAGCGCCACAAACACTGCCACCAACATAACGAGATGCTTTTTCATACTCTTTCCTCCTCAAAAGCTGACGTAATAACACACTCTTTCCTTACTGAGCCCCATCCTATTGATATTTATGATTCTTTCACCTCCTTCCGCATTATAAAAAGGTTGACGGTTTGCCCCTTTACCACTTTTGCCAGCACTCTAATGCGAATTTCGCAAAGATGTCAAGAAAAAATCTCTCAAGCTCAAAACCGTCGTATATTAAATTTTGTAAAGTATCCTTCCCCTCTTGCCAAAGCGCAAATAAAAGTCTTGCTATGCGGAATCCTCCTGATTTATTGTACGTCTCTGTGAAAATCCAACTCTTGTTTTTAGATTCTTCAAAAGTCATTAAAAAACTGAGGATTTCCGGGCGACCGATCCGCAGGCCGCATTTGGCCTGACCATCGGAATTGTTATCGCAAAAACCTATAGCAAAACTCAATACATATGGCGCCGGGAGGAGATTGGCATGGCTACCAGAAAATTCGTTGTCCTGTTCACTATGATTCTGCTTGTTTTACTCGGTTACGTGCGGCCCTGCCCGGCCGCTGCCCCGGCTGGGGACACACCGGTTAAGATAGCGATTCTACCTTTCGCCATGCACACCCCCGGCGAGCTCAACTACCTCCAGAGCGGCATCCGGGATATGCTGGCCTCCCGGCTTGCCTGGCAGGGTAAGGTCCAGGTCATCGACAAATCCTCGGTCGATCAGGCTGTCAAGGGAATGAAAGAAGTTCCCGCGGGCGAGGCGATCCGCCTGGGAACCGCTCTCAAGGCCGACTACGTCCTTTACGGCAGCGTTACGGGCATGGGGCAGTCATTGAGCATAGACGCCAAAATGGCGCCGGTGACGGGCAATGCCGAACCGGTTTCCTTCTTTGCCCAGACGAAGAACCTGGACGATGTCATTCCCCAGATCAACAATTTTGCGCAAGATATAAACCAGAAGGTTTTCGCCAAACCGGGCGAGAAGAGCCAGACTGCGGCGGCGGAAGCCGAGCAGCTTGCCACCCGCAACCCCGAACTGCTTCTTCCCGGTGCGCTCGTGGCAGGAGACAAGATTTCTTATCTCAATCCCAACTTCATCGAGGTGACCCCTGAGGGCTCCATTCGGCAGCCCGGACTTTGGAGAAGCCAGACGTTCCAGGGCGGAATACTGGCTATGGATATCGGCGATTTCGACCGTGACGGCAAAAGCGAAATCGTTGCCATGACCCGCAACAAACTGACCGTGTACAAGAAGGAAAACCAGGCGCTGAAGGTTGTCGGCACCTTCGAAGGCACCAAGGTCGACCGGTTCGTGTGGGTCTGCGTGGCCGACCTGCACAGGGACGGGCACCCTCTCATCTTCCTTACCGACATGCGTAACCGGCTCTCGTCGAAACCCGACAGCGGCGACTCGGCCATCCCGGACCCGAACGCGCGTGAAGAAGTCTCATCCTACGTGCTTTCCCTGTCGGGCGGTAAAATCCAGGTGGTTGCAGACAAGATTCCCTATTTCCTTAACAAGGTTCACCTGGGCGACAGGGGTGACATCCTAGTAGGGCAGGCCCAGGGCGCAATGACGGACGGCGCCTTCAAGGGCGCGGTTTATGAGATGCAGATGCGGAGCAACACCCTCGTCCCGGCCGGGGCCGTAAACGTCCCCTCCGATTGCAATGTCTTCAATTTCGCAAAGGTCGACCTCAACAACGACAAGATGGATGAACTGATCGTATTGGACAACTCACATCGCCTTTCCATCCTGAACGCCGTCGGCGACCCGATCTGGAAAGGAAGCGCTCTGTTCGGTTCCACGACAAACTCGTTTGAAGGCAAAGTCGAGGACCGGCGTTACAACATGGTCGACCTCTTCTGGATTCCCTCCCCCATCCTTCTCGCCGATCTCAACAAGGACGGCATTCCGGAAATCGTCGTCAACCGGACGCCCACCAACTTCAGCAACTGGCTGCCCGACTCCATGAAGTCCTACGACAAGGGCGAAGTCGTCTCCCTTTCCTGGGACCAGATGAGCATGGTGGAAAACTGGAAGACGCGCGAGATAAACGGCATGGTCACCTCCATCCGGATAGGAGATATCGAGGGCAAAGGGAAAACCCAACTGGTGGTCAGCATGGTGCTCGCCAAAGACCTGCTGAAGCTGTGGGATTCCAAGAGCACCATCTTTACATACGACTTGAACGTCAGCACCACGCCGGCAAAGCCGGAAGGGTCCGAGAAGCCTGCACCTGCCGTGACTTCGGCCTCGCAGACAAAATCGCAGCAGTCACAGCAGCCTTCTGACGCTACCGCGACCAGCCCCAGGGGCTCGAAAAAAACCAAATAATCTGTTCGATTCTTCAAGATCGATGCTGTAAGACAAAATCCTCCCTCGCGGAGGATTTTGTCTTTTCAGGCGGAGCGCAGTGAAGCTTTTTGTATACGAACTCAAGGGAAGGAAAGCGCCCCGGGGGCTTCCCGAAACCGGGCTGGCCGGTATCTGGCCGGAACCACCCTATTATTATCTCTTCTACGAGCAAGACGACGCCGGTCCCGTCCTGGAATGGCTCGCATCCAACCCGGGATGGCAACTCACCTCGCGCTACGAACTGCCCTACGAGTTGTGGCAGGACAGCTCCTCTTCCCGGATATTTGCGGGGCGTTTCATAATCCTCAACAGCGCCGTGGACCGGCCGGCATCCGACATTGCCGGAAGGCTGCCGATCCTTATCGATCCCGGCATCGTCTTCGGCTCCGGCGTCCACCCTACGACACGAGGGTGTCTCACCGCCCTTTCCGAGCTCTTCGAATCCGAACGGATTCGGACCGCCGTGGATTTCGGAACGGGCACGGGCATTCTGGCCGTTGCGTGCGCCCTCCTGGGCGCGCGGTATGTGCTGGCCGTAGACTGCAAGTTGCCGGCAGTAGCCAATGCACGCCGCAACGCCGACGACAATGGTGTCGCCGACCGGATCGGCCTCATCGTTTCCGATCGGCTCGATGTGGTGCGCCCGGTGGCCGATCTTCTTCTTATGAACCTGGAGTGGCCCATTCTCGAAGGCTTACTGCGCACAGATGCATGGAAGAGTTACAGGCGAGTTGTCCTGAGCGGTTTTCTGGAGAGCCGACTGGAGCCGCTGATAGAGATCGTACGGCCCTGGTTCGAGCCGGTTCGCACGGCGATTCTCGACGGATGGCCCACTGTCACGCTTGCCCGGAACGCAGGCGAAGAATCACGGCCCTGAGCTTCTCCGCGACTTCCTCCAGGTGCTCTGCATCCCGATATGGGGTTCTCGGCCAGAAAAATCCCTTCAGGCCGTCTTTTTTCCTTCTCGGCACGATATGCACATGCAGATGGGGTACGCTCTGGCTGACCTTGTTGTTTATGGCTACGAAGGTTCCCTCGGCGCCCATGGCTTCCTCCACCGCGCGGGAAAGCAGCCGGGCATCGGAAAAGAGAGGTTGAATCAGGTCGTCCGGCAGGCCGGAAAGGACCTGGCAGTGGGTCCTGGGTACGAGCAGGCAGTGCCCGGGAAAAAGCGGCCGGTTGTCCAGGAAGGCGATGCAGTCGTCGTCTTCCATAACGAGCGAGGCGGGGAGATTTCCGGAGACAATCTCGCAGAATTTGCACCCTTTCGTCATCGTTCCGCCCTTTCCGAAGACCCGGCCCCGTTGAAGATCGCCTCGAGCACGTCCTGGAGCGATCGAACCCCGATGCAGCGGGAGTCCATGTCCTGCGTGAGCTGCTCGGAGTTGCTTTTCGGCATCAGGCACGCGGAAAAGCCGAGTTTGTAGGCCTCTGCGGCCCGAAGAGCGCTGTGGCCGACGCCCCGGACTTCTCCCGCCAGTCCGACTTCACCCCAGACCACCAGGTCTTGAGGAAGCGGCCTGTCCAGATAAGAACTCACGAGGGCCGTAGTCAGGGCAAGATCGGTTGCGGGTTCCACCAGCCGCACACCGCCCGCCACATTCACGAATACGTCCTGCTGGGCAAAGTTGAAGCCGAGCTTCTTTTCGAGCACGGCAAGGAGCAGCGAGAGCCGGTTCGTATCGACTCCCATGCTGGTGCGGCGCGGCTGCATCCAGCCCGTTGCGCTCACCAGTGCCTGCAGTTCGACCAGGATCGGCCTGGTTCCTTCGATCGAACAGGCCACCACGGAGCCCGACACCCCTTTGGGCCGTTCCGCGAGAAGGAGCTGCGAAGGATTGGGGACTTCTTCGAGGCCGCTTTCCTTCATCTCGAAAACACCCACCTCGTTTGTGGAGCCGAAACGGTTCTTGACCGCCCGCAGCAGCCGGAAGGTGTGCGTCCTGTCGCCTTCGAGGTAGAGCACGGTGTCGACCAGGTGTTCCAGGGCGCGCGGACCGGCGATCGCGCCTTCCTTGGTGACGTGCCCCACGACGAATATGCTGATCCCCGCTTCCTTCCCCACCCGCATCAGTTTAGACGCACATTCCCGAACCTGGCTGATTGACCCCGGGGCCACGTCCAGCATCCGCGTGTGCATTGTCTGGATGGAATCGATCGCCACCACCAGTGGAGTCGATTTTTCCATTTCGTCGAGGACGGCTTCCAGGGAAGTTTCGGAGAAGATGAAAAGGTCGCGCGAGTTGAGCCCGAGCCTCCGGGCGCGCGATTTTACCTGCTGTGGGCTTTCTTCTCCGGAGACATAGAGGACGGGGCCATCTTTGGTCATTTGGGAAAGCGCCTGGAGGAGCAGTGTGGATTTTCCGATACCGGGGTCTCCCGCGAGCAGCACGAGGGAGCCTCTGGTCAGCCCTCCCCCCAGCACCCTGTCCCACTCGCCCATTCCGGTGAGAAAACGCGTTTCGCAGTCGGACTGGATGTCTTCGAGACGCACCGGCTGGGAGGAGGCAAGATGCCTCGCAATTTTTGCCGCTTTTTCATGGCCCTTCAGGGCAACCTCTTCAGCGAGACTTTGCCAGGTCTGGCACTCGGGGCATCTTCCCATCCACTTGGGACTGATATGGCCGCACTGCTGACAGCGATAGATGAGTTTGGGTTCAGCCATTCTCAGGTCGTCCTCTTTTCGAAAAAGTCCGCACGGCCGGTGCGGGCCGGAGATCTAGAAATCGACTTAGACATGTGAATAGATCGATTCGGTCCAAAATACAATTACCCTGCATCGCTACCAGTCGCATGAGATGCGGACTTCCTTGTCTTCGTCAACTCATGGGGGCCACGAATTTGAAGTCTTCCGATATTGTTATTTCCAGATCGAGAAATTACATTACTCTAAACTTTGCCGATTGGCCTGCTAAATTCAAGGATTATATCAGGAAGGACCAGTGAACGGATCGCCCCGCACCAGCAGCTCGTTTGCAAATTGACAAGGCAGATGAGATTGTTCTATAAGTTAGAACCTTGTTCACTGAAGCGGATCAAGGTCCCGCGGACCTGAGGCGTTTTACCAAAGAAGAGGAGCTAACCTGATGGCCGGCAACATAATTGAAGTATCAGACAATAGTTTCGAGCAGGAAGTACTCCAGTCGGAATTGCCCGTGCTGGTTGATTTCTGGGCGCCCTGGTGCGGTCCGTGCCGTGCTATTTCTCCGGTGGTTGAGGAGCTTTCGGCCGATTACGGGAACAAGTTGAAAGTTGCCAAGTGCAATGTTGATGATAATCCGAAAACTCCCGGTAAATACGGGATCCGCGCTATTCCCACTCTGATCATTTTCAAAAACGGAAGTGTGAGCGAACAGATTACCGGCGCGGTGGCCAAATCCCAGATTACAGCGGCGATCGATAAAGTTGTGGGCTGAGAACAATCGTCCCACGATAAGTGCCTTCCGAGAAATTCCCTCATTTTTGTATGACAGACAGTAAAATCTTCGATACGGCAATAATCGGCGGTAGGCCGGCTGCACCGACAGCCGGCCCGCACGCCGCGAGGATACGGCCCAACGTTCTCTTTTCCGGGCGCACGGCCTTGTGCGGCCGTATGCTCACGTACCTCGGGGCAGAGAATTATCCGTATTTTCGGGAGGGCGCCGACGCATTCGACCATGCTGCGGAAAAAGCGGCAATTACCGCTCGCAATTGGGACGAAATACGAGCCACTTCTGTTATTCAAGAAAAAGCCTTCCAGAATGAGAAAATTTCGTTTATCCTGTGCAATGTGGTAAAAGAAATCGAGGGAGGACCTCAAGGGGTCCCAGGATTTTCACTTCATAATCTCACAAATTCACAATATTCAGAATTGCCGGTTTCCGGAGAGTTCGCCTTTGAGGCGGCAGATTTGCCCCCGAATCCGTTCTTCCGGAAGTTGAGCGGAATTCCGCAGGCTTCATCTTCACCGGCCGGGGGATGGCTTCGGCGCCGGGCGTACCTGCAGCGCGCGGCATCCGGACCGAAGGACTTCGCCGGATCGCGGCCGAAGCAGGCGATGGAGCGACGGCTGCCTTCCATGCCGGTCGTAATGTCGAACACCTTTTGATTCTGTCATATATCGAGGTTTTCTTATGTTCTGCTCCCGAAACGGCTTCATGCAAATTGTCCGCACTACGGGTTTGATCTCCCTGGCTTTCGCATTCCTGTTCCTGAGCGGATGCGGAACCAATCTCAAAGAATACTACTTCGGCGATCTTTTCGGAAAAGGGACGCAGGCCATCGACAAGACGGCCGAGCAGCTCGCCGTGGACGGCATGCAGCAGATGCAGAAAAAGGACTACGACAAGGCGGTCGAGAGTTTCAAGAAACTCAAGGAGCACTACCCGTACAGCAAGTACGCGATTCTTGCCGAATTGAAGCTGGGCGACGCCTACTTCTATGACAAGAAATATTCCGAAGCTTCGATGGCATACGAGGAATTCGTGCGCCTGCACCCAAGAAACGAAGTCATTCCTTATGTGCTCTACCAGATCGGCATGAGCCATTTTCTCACCTTCACCACGGTAGACCGCGACCCGGAAGAGACTCAGCTGTCCATGCAGGCTTTCCAGAAAGTAATCCAGACATTCCCGGAATCGGAATATGCAAAAAAGGCCGACAAGCAGCTTTTCGAGTGCAAGAAGCGGTTTGTGGCGCACGAATACAGGGTGGCGAAGTTCTATTATACCATTTCGGAATACAAAGCGGCTCGTGCGAGGCTGAGTTCTCTGGTTCAGAAGTACCCGCAGGCGGTTGCCGATATGGGCTACGGCAAGTCGGTGGAGAAGATGCTGGCCAAGTGCGAGGCGGAATGCGCCAAGGGAGAAAAGAGACCCGGGTTCTGGACTCGGGCGGGGTTCTAAGATTATAATAGATTAAAGGATGAGTCAAAGAATCCACACTCATTTTGAAAATCGGTCCGAATTTGTGGGTTGACAAACGCCCTGCTTTACTGCATTGTTGAAAATGCCTGAGAAAGAGAGCGGACCCGCCTCTTCAAATACCCCTGACCATGCAGGCTGGGCATCGATCAGAACTCGTCTGCCGGATGAGATCGCCGGCAATCCACATCCCCGAAAACCTGATGCTGTCATATGACCATCTAAACTGCATAAGTCCCCGAACCCAGGAATTCAATAAATTCTAAAATTCAGTACGTTTACGGAGAAAAATTTATGCCTGAAGCAAACCTCTCGGAATCCACTCACAGGGATTTTACGCGCGACCAGCGCAACGAGATGAACCTGGTCGAACTAAAGAATAAGAATATCCGCGAACTGCTCACCATCGCCAAAGCTTACAGCATCGACGGGGCAAGCTCGATGCGGAAGCAGGAGCTGATCTTTGCGCTGCTCCAGGCCCAGGCGGAGATGAGCGGTTTGATTTATGGCGAAGGAGTTCTCGAGATCTTGCCGGACGGTTTTGGATTCCTGAGGAGCCAAAACTACAACTACCTGCCGGGACCCGATGATATCTATGTTTCTCCTTCCCAGATACGCCGCTTCAACCTGCGCACCGGGGACAGCATATCCGGCCAGATTCGTCCGCCCAAGGATAACGAGCGGTATTTCGCCCTGCTCAAGGTCGAGGCGGTAAACTACGAAGACCCGGAGATAGCCAGGGACAAGATCCTTTTCGACAACCTCACCCCTCTCTACCCGGATCGCCGCATCAGGCTCGAATCGGCTGCCGACAACCTCTCCACGCGGGTCATGGACCTGCTGACCCCGATCGGCTTCGGACAGCGCGGACTGATCGTCGCCCAGCCGCGAACCGGTAAGACGATGCTGCTCCAGAATATCGCCAACGCCATTTCCGTGAACCACAAGGAAGCCTACCTGATCGTTCTTCTGATCGACGAGCGGCCCGAGGAAGTCACGGACATGCAGCGCAACGTACGGGCCGAGGTGGTGAGTTCCACTTTCGACGAACCGCCGCAGCGCCACGTCCAGGTGGCAGAAATGGTGAGCGAGAAAGCAAAGCGCCTGGTCGAACACAAAAAAGACGTCATCATCCTGCTCGACAGCATCACTCGGCTCGCCCGCGCTTATAACAGCGTCGTGCCCCCGAGCGGCAAGATCCTCTCCGGCGGTCTCGATTCCAATGCACTTCATCGCCCCAAGCGCTTCTTCGGCGCGGCGCGAAACGTCGAACAGGGAGGCAGCCTGACCATCATCGCGACTGCCCTCATCGACACCGGAAGCCGCATGGATGAAGTCATCTTCGAAGAATTCAAGGGCACCGGCAATATGGAAATCGTTCTCGATCGCAAGCTCGCCGACCGCCGCATCTTCCCGGCGATCGACATCAACAAGTCGGGAACCCGGAAAGAGGAACTTCTCATTCAGCCCGACGATCTCAATCGCATCTGGATCCTTCGCAAGCTCCTTTCGCCTCTCAACCCGATCGACGCGATGGAATTTTTGCTCGACAAGATGCAGGGCACCAAGAACAATCCGGATTTTCTTGCTTCCATGAACAGGTAGATTGCATGGGACCGGTCCCGCAATGCCGGGCCGGTCCTTTTTTTATTCCCTGCAAAAACCGGCAGGCCGGAAAAGAATTGAAAATGCGGCGCGCCGATGTATAATGTATTGTTCTGGAACTAATATTTGCGAGGAGGAAGACTCTGAAATGAAAGAAAATATCCACCCCCAGTATTTCCAAACGGTTATCAAATGCGCATGCGGAAGTGAAATCCCTACGGGGTCGACCAAAAAGGAAATCCGCGTTGAAATCTGTTCCAAGTGCCATCCTTTTTACACAGGGAAACAGAAACTGGTCGACTCGGCAGGACGTATCGAAAGGTTCCGCCGCAAGTACGAGAAGTTTCAGAAACCGGAAGGCAAGGAATAGTCGCTGCGGACTCCCTTCCCTTCGCATGATTATAACGCCGCGCTCCTCCTCTCAGGAACTGCGCGGCGCTGATCGGAACCGGCTGGTGTTTACCGGTTTCTTTCTTTTTTAGCACTCATTCCGTCCGGCCCCATGCGTCGGCTCAAGAGGTTGTCTGCCTGAATGTTTGCCAGGTTGGAAAGCGTCGTAGAAAGATTCCACAAACTCGAAGCGGATCTCGGGAACCCCGATCTTTTGAGCAACCAGAAGGAATACCAGCAGGTTGCGAAGGAGCATTCCGAAATAGCGCCGATAGTGGAGAAGTACGCGCTTTATAAGAACCTCAAGGAACAGGTGCAGGAAAACCAGGGCCTGCTCGAGCGGGAAGAAGACCAGGAGATGCGCGATCTCATCCGGGACGAACTCTCCGATCTTAAAAAGCAGCTCGACACCACTGAAGACGAACTCAAGCTCATGCTGGCCCCCAAAGATCCCAATGACGACAAGAACGTCATCCTCGAAATCCGCGCGGGAACCGGCGGAGAAGAGGCGGCACTGTTTGCCGCCGACCTGTTCCGTATGTACACGCGCTATGCGGAACTGCGCAGGTGGAAGGTCGAGATTCTGGACCAGCATCCGACGGGTATCGGGGGAATGAAGGAAATTATCGCCTCGATCAACGGAAGAGGCGCTTACAGCAGGCTCAAATTCGAGCGCGGCGTTCACCGCGTACAGCGCATCCCTGCCACGGAAAGCCAGGGCAGGATCCACACTTCGGCAGTTACCGTAGCCGTTTTGCCGGAAGCCGAGGAAGTGGATGTCTTCATCGACCCGAACGATATCCGGGTGGACGTGTTCCGCTCATCGGGCCCCGGAGGCCAGAGCGTCAATACGACGGACTCCGCCGTGCGCATCACTCACGTCCCGACCGGGCTGGTGGTGACCTGCCAGGATGAAAAATCGCAGCACAAGAACAAAGCCAAGGCGCTCAAGGTGCTTCGGGCGCGCCTGCTCGAGGTTATGCAGCGGGAGCAGGAAGCAAAGATAGCCCAGGATCGGAAGAGCCAGGTGGGAACCGGGGACAGGAGCGAGAGGATCCGGACCTACAACTTCCCGCAAAACCGACTGTCCGACCACCGTATCAATCTCACCCTCTACAAGCTGGACATGGTTATGGCGGGCCAGATAGACGACATTATCGATCCTCTTGCCACCTACTTTCAGGCAGAAGCGCTCAAAGGCTCCGCCTGAGCCGTTTTTCTCCCATCCCCGCAATTCCAGCCGATCCCTCCTCGATCAAGCCGTTGCCGCAGAATGCGCGCTACGCTTCCACCGTGCGTTTTTGTCTCGAACCGCACTCCGTATAACTGACGGCTCATAGCCGGAGGCAGATTTTCCGTTCTATCGGGTGAAACTCTGAAACAGGGCTAACCGGCAGTATCAGGAGTGGATCTTTTCGAGGCCAAAGAAGAGTGTATACACTGGGGAGTGTCTGTCGTAAGCGGCATTTTCCGATGGAACATCGGTAATATCACGCCTGGGGATGATCATGGCGGTGTTCTCGGTCGGGGCTTGCCCGGCGAAATTCTCCCTTGCGTGCGGGTCCGTTTCGCGCTTTGCGGCTTACCGCTCCGCCACGCGCTCTCTTCCTGGCTGCTACCGCTCTGATGAGCGCGGCAATTTCCGCCCCGGATATCGCATCTTTGAGCAGGAAATAATCGGCCCCGTGCTTTTCCGCGATGGCTCGATATTCCGGCAGGTCGCAATTCGTAAAGATGCTCACCTTGACGTCCGGCCGAAACTCCTTGATTTGTCGGGCAAGCTCCAGACCGTTTCTGCCCGGAATGCGTATGTCGAGAAATACCATGTCGGGGGATTTTTCTGCGACCGTAGCAAGCACGCCGGCCCCGTCGGCTGATTCGTAAACAACCAGGGACGGAATGTACATTTTCAGGATTTCTCTGAAGGAACGCCTAAAAAAATCATTGCTTTCGATGATGAGGACTGAAGACATCTGCCTGTCTCCCTTTTACGCCCCGCTCCGTGCGGCGAAGTCCGCCGGTGCAATTCCGGCATTTTGCCATTTTAGTATCAGTAATATGTATCCTGAAACTCAAAGCGTAAATAAGGGAATATATGTATTTAGGTATGTACCTGACCTTATATTATTATTCTATACTCCTACAGCTATTCCGATTTCGGCTACTGCTCAATCACGATTAGCATCATAGATATCCCATACCGATATAATTTCATTATCCGGCAAATGGGGTATGGGCTGCTACACTAGAACGCTTTGGCCTGACTCATAACTTACCATAAATGTAGTACTTGGATCATGGGTTCCTATTCCCATCCCGCCCTGTTGCACATCAGCCGCCCGCGCCGGTTTATTCCGCACCGATGGTTCCGCCGGGCTCATCCTGTCTGCCTTCGGGAATCGGGGGGATATGGGCGGGAAGCTCGAGATAGATAAGTTGCGTATCGTCTTCGTAGGAGAGCATCTCCGCATAGCGGCCCCAGGTTACGGCGGCATCGAGCTGCCGTTCGGCTTCATCGGGCGGGAAATCCAGTTCCAGAGCTTTTTGCACCACATCCCACTTCAACTGATGATTGTCGGTGGCTTTGAGTATTGCCGTGAGCCATTTAAAAATAGGCAGTCTGCGAATCCGGGAAGCAAAGATTTCTTTTCTTGCCTGGATGCTTGCTTCGGCAAACGTCTCTCCCAGCGGGCGCAGGGTGATGTCGCCCTGGGCGATGGTGGCAAACCCGAGGAGTTCGGCGGCGTCGATGAGGCGCAGCAGGTGATCCGAATTCGCTTTCAGCTCTTCGGCAAGCCGGTAGATATCGACGCGGTCGCTTGGCATCTTGTCGAGGTATTCGAGAAGGCCGGCGAGTTCGTTAAGGTTGATGTGCGGGAGCGCGCGGGTGCGGCCGGGCTCGCCCGGAGCGGTTCCAAGTTCCACATGCTCGGGCTGGGTCTGACCGGCCAGAAGCGCATAGACCCGGTCCACCACTTCGAGAAACTTTGGGTCTTTGCGCATGCGCGGCTGGGGAAGCGGCACCTTGAGGTCGGCCACCACCCGGCCGGGGTCTTTCTCCATGACGATAATCCGGTCGGCCATGAAGATGGCTTCTTCGATATTGTGCGTGACCATGAGGATAGCCCGGGTGGGAATGCGACCGCCGGTCCAGAGTTCCAGGAGTTCTCCGCGGAGTGCGTCTGCGCTCAGCACATCGAGCGCGGAAAAAGGTTCATCCAGGCACAGAAGCTCCGGCTCGACCGCCATTGCACGCGCAAACCCCACTTTCTGGCGCATGCCGCCGGACAGTTCGCGGGGATAGGCGGTTTCGAAACCGTCCAGACCGACCCGGTCGAGCAGGTCGAGGGCCCGGGCGACACCGAGCTTGTGCGGCACCCCCCTGGCGTTCAGGGCCACCTCCACGTTCTCCTGGACCGTGAGCCAGGGGAACAGGGCAAAGGTTTGAAACACGATGGCAGCATCGGGATTGATGCCTTCCAGCGGCTCTCCCCGGTAGAGCACTCTGCCGTCGGTTGCGCTCTGCAGCCCGGTTATGATGCGAAGCAGCGTGCTCTTTCCGCACCCGGACGGCCCGAGTAGCACAACGAACTCCCCCGCCTCGATGGTGATGTTGATGTTCTGAACAGCGGTGAACTGCTTCTGGCCGGTCCCGTAGACCTGGCTGACATTTTTCAGTTTGAGAAGAGAGACGTCCGCCACGGCAGATTACTCCATACGGAATCTTTCCTGGGCAACCCTGAAGAGCCGCTTCCAGATAAGTCGATTGATAAGAACGACGGTCAAGATCATGACCAGGGTCGATGCCAGAAGCAGCGGATAATCCCCCGATGCGGTGGCGCGGGCGATGGTGGAGCCAATGCCGGTGGTGAAGATGGTCTTCCCGGCAAAGTCGACGTATTCGGCAACGATGCTGGCGTTCCAGGCCCCGCCCCCGGCGGCGATCGCCCCCGTTATGATGTAGGGAAAGAGGGCCGGAAGTATCAGGGTCTTCCACCTTCCCCAGGCCCCGAGTTGCAGCAGGGTGGCCGTGAACTTGAGATCCTGCGGAATGGCGCTCGCCCCTGCGATAATGTTAAACAGCAGATACCACTGCGTCCCGAGCAGCATCAGGAAAACGGCGATGAGGCTGAGCCCTCCGGGCAGATTGAGCATGAACAGGAGAATAACGGGAAAAAGCGCCGTTGCGGGAATGGATGCGGCAATCTGGACGATGGGCTGCAACAGGCCTGCAAGGCGGGGGTTGGTCCCGATGGCGACCCCGAGCGGCAGTGTCCAGGCAAGGGCTATGATGAGAGCCGCAGCAACTCGCAGAAAGGATGCGCCGATACCCGCCCCGATGATTGCCCACTGGCTCGCCGAAACGGCGAGCAGCATTTGAACGGCCTGGTACATCCCGTAGAGAAGCGGGAGAAATATGATGCCGCAGACCGTCAGAAACAGCCAGGGCCTGGATTCCTTCTCGCGGGAAAACTCGTCACGAGCAGGAAAGATTTTCATGAAAAAAGCGTCTATTCTTCGGCCGATCGGCTCCCGAACGGTTTCACCGAGCCAGGAAATGAGCGCCGAGTTCCGCCAGGCGTCATAGAACCAGGAAGTGCGGGGCGATTCGCTTTCCACCATCTCGAGCTTGAAACGCTCCGACCAGGCCAGGAGCGGCCTCCAGAGGAACTGGTCAAGGGCCACGATGACAAACACCAGCACCGCGATTCCCCAGATGATAGCATGCATGTTCCCTTCGCTTGCCGCTTCGTGCAGGTAGGCCCCCAACCCGGGCAGCCGGAAATCGCGCTGGCCGACCGTGAAGATCTCGGCGGCCATCAGGAAAAACCATCCGCCGGCCCAACTCATGATGCTGTTCCACAGAAGCCCGATCGCGGCAAAAGGCAGGTGCAGGGTCTTGAACCTGATCCAGCCGTTGAACTTGTAGATCGCACTGGCCTCGGCCAGTTCGCTGGGTATGGTCGTGAGCGACTGGTACCAGGCGAAGGTGAGGTTCCATGCCTGGCTGGTGAAAATGAGGATGATCGAGGCAAGTTCTGCGGCAATTTTTGTCGGGAGCAAAGAACTGAGGCTCAATACTACCACGGGAAGAAACGACAGGATCGGCACGCTTTGCAGTATGTCGAGTAGGGGCAGCAGCACTTTTCTGGCATAGCGGCTGCGCGCCATGGAATAGCCGTAGAAGATGGTAAAGATCATGGAAAGAATATAGGCCGCGGTCATGCGGCCGAGCGAATAGCCCGCATACCAGGGCAGAGCCGACGGAGAGAGCGAAATCTGGGGGCCCTGGATAATCGCAGGGGCGTGGAAAGCCAGACGGGTGCCGTAATACACGGCTCCCACAAGGCCCAGCAGCACGATGCCGTCCCCCCAGGTAATGGTGGGAACAGCCGAGGATTCGATTTTGAAAAAGAAAAACGGCCGCTTCATAATTCCCGCCCAGTAAAAAATTCATCTCCGGCTGACACTTCTACCCTAATTGTATCCACCCGGCAACACCGGTCTCTTGTGGCGGGGACAGGAAAATGAAATTCGTAGATCCGATGCGCATCGGGATAATGGGGAATTCTTGAGGTCCCGGATTGCGTCTTCCGTTCCGGTTGGTTATTGATAAAAAATCGGGTGACTGCCTGTGCGCACCGCTCGGAGCGCCACACGGGATAGACGTGCTGTCCCACTGTGATCATTATACCGGATCGTATACAATTACCGTAATGAGTTCTGCATGTCCGATATGAATGAAAGTTCTCTGGAGCCGGGAAGCAAGACAGGACGAAGTGAGGAGGCAAACAACGTGAACGGTAAGCGCCCACCCGTGATAGTAATGGCCGATGATGATGAGGATGACGTAATCCTGGTGCGGGATGCTCTTCATAGATGCCATGCCAACCACAGCTTCCATTCCGTTCTGGATGGAGTGGATCTCCTCGATTATCTCCACAATCGGGGAGGTTTTGCCGATCCGAACAAGGCGCCCCGGCCCGACTTGATCCTTCTCGACCTGAACATGCCGAGGAAGGACGGCCGGGAGGCGCTCAAGGAGATAAAGGAAGACCCGCGTCTCAGGTGTATCCCCGTCGTCATTCTCACCACCTCACGGGCGGAAGCCGATATCGAACAATCCTACCGATGCGGAGCCAATTCCTTCATCGCCAAGCCTGTGACCTTCGAGAGCATGTGCGAGGTGATAAGGAAGTTCAGCGAGTATTGGTTCGAGGTGGTGAAATTGCCATGCACCTGCCCTGCAGACGTGCATATCTGACGCTGCTCGGGACGTATTCCGCTCAGGCCCTCCCAACGGGAAAGAGCCCGGCCCGCATTAAAAATCATCAATTAATCCGTATAGATAAAAAATTCCACTACGATTGAACTTTATACCCTGTTTTGCTATACTGCGTTGTTGGGGCTTTTGGAAAATCCTGCCGAAACAATCCGTTGAGAGGGAGAGATCTTTGCGCCAGACAAAATTCATTTTCATTACGGGTGGAGTTTTATCTTCACTGGGAAAAGGCCTTGCCGCCGCCTCCATCGGCGCTCTTATGGAAAGCAGGGGCCTTAGCGTTACACTTCAAAAACTCGATCCATACATCAACGTCGATCCCGGCACGATGAACCCGTTCCAGCATGGCGAGGTGTTCGTTACGGACGACGGGGCGGAAACCGATCTCGATCTGGGCCACTACGAGCGTTTTACGCACGCGCGGCTGGGGAAGAAGAACAATTTCACCTCGGGCAGCATTTACTACTCGGTAATTACCAAGGAGAGGCGGGGCGAGTACCTGGGAGGCACCGTCCAGGTCATTCCACATATCACCGATGAGATCAAATCTGCTATCCGCGGCTCCAGCGACGGTGTCGACATAGCCATTGTCGAGATCGGCGGAACCGTCGGCGACATCGAAAGCCTCCCTTTCCTCGAAGCCATCCGGCAGTTCAGAAACGACTTCGGCCGGGAGAACACCATTTTCGTTCACGTCACGTTGGTTCCTTATCTGCCGACCTCGGGCGAAGTAAAAACGAAGCCGACCCAGCACAGCGTCAAGGAACTGCGAAGCATAGGCATTCAGCCCGACATTTTGCTTTGCCGTACCGAAAAACACCTTGCCCAGGAGATAAAGGGCAAGATCGCTCATTTCTGCAATGTCGATTCGGACGCGGTAATCACGGCACAAGATGTGGACTGCATCTACGAAGTTCCTTTGCTTTACCACCAGGAAGGGCTGGACGAGAAAATAGTGCGCCTGCTCAATATCTGGACGCGTGCTCCCATCCTGGAGGACTGGAAAGCTCTGGTGCACCGCATGAAGCATCCGGCGTTCGAGGCGCGAATAGCGATAGTGGGCAAATACATCGATCTCAAAGAGTCCTACAAAAGCCTGAACGAAGCCCTTACGCACGGAGCGGCCGCCCACGGCCTTAAGCTGAACCTGGATTACGTAGACTCGGAAAACGTAGAGAAAGAGGGCGGAGAGGCCCTGCTCGAAAATGCCGACGGCATTCTTGTTCCGGGCGGTTTCGGCCAGCGTGGAGTGGAAGGAAAAATAAAAGCCATTCGCTATGCCCGCGAAAACAGGATACCTTTCCTCGGGATATGCCTGGGAATGCAGCTCGCGACGGTCGAATTCGCCCGCAATGTTGCAGGTCTCGATAAAGCCCACAGCATGGAATTCGACAAACACACGCCCGACCCCGTGATCTATCTCATGCGCGAGTGGTTCGACTACAAGAATAACGCTATCGTGCGACGGGACGAGACTTCCGACTACGGCGGCACGATGCGCCTCGGCGCCTATCCGGCAGTTCTCGAACCGGACAGTTTCGTTTCCGAAGCCTACGGGGAGGCCGAAATTTCGGAACGGCACAGGCACCGGTATGAATTCAACAACAAGTACCGGGAAGTGCTGGCAGAGCACGGCCTGCGCTTTACCGGACTGTCACCCGACAGAAATCTTGTCGAGGTGATCGAGCTTCCGGATCATCCCTGGTTTTTGGGCTGCCAGTTCCACCCGGAATTCAAATCGCGGCCCATGACCCCGCACCCGATCTTCCGCGCCTTCGCGGGAAAAGCGCTGGAGGAAGCCCGACGCAAGAACCCCGACGCCCTTCCGAAGTGCGTGTACTAGGTGGCCGGGGTGGGCGGCTTTGAGGTATGCGGCCAGGAAATCGGGCGGGATCGCTTCTTTCTCATAGGCGGTCCATGCGTGATCGAGAGCGAAGCGCTCGCTTTCGAGGTGGCTTCTTTTCTGAAAGATGCCTGTGCCCGTCTGGGTATCCCCTTCGTATTCAAGAGTTCCTATGACAAGGCCAATCGGACTTCCGGGAAGTCCTTCCGCGGGCCCGGCCTGGAAGAAGGCCTTGGCATACTCGGCCGCATCCGCAAGGAACTGGGGGTGCCGGTCATTACGGACGTCCACGAAGCCGCTGATGTCGACCGGGTGCAGCAGGTTGTCGATATCATACAGATTCCTGCCTTCCTCGTGCGCCAGACAGACTTGGTGACGGCTGCCGCGCGCACCGGCAAGCCGGTCAATCTCAAAAAGGCCCAGTTTCTTGCGCCCCATGACATGGGGCAGGTGATCGAAAAGGTTCGCAGGTCCGGCGGCGGCAAGGTGCTTCTGACAGAGCGCGGCACGCAGTTCGGCTACAACAACCTGGTGGTCGATATGCGCTCGATTCCGATCATGTCCGAATTCGGCTGCCCCGTCGTATTTGACGCCACGCACAGCGTCCAGCTTCCCGGAGCCCAAGGGACCAGTTCGGGCGGCCAGCGTCAGTTCGTATCCACCCTCGCACGCGCAGCAATTGCCGCCGGCGCCCACGGGATCTTCATCGAAACGCATCCCGAACCCGAGAAGGCTCTTTGTGACGGCCCCAATTCTTTGCCTTTATCCCAGACCCCCGGTTTTCTCGAGATTCTTCTCCGGCTCTACGGCGTGGTGCGGGAAAACCGGGATGCACGAGAGGGCGCATAATGCCTGCAATAGAGCTTGACAGTAAGCTGAAAGAGCGGATCCTTCCCGTTCGACTCATGATCTTCGATGTTGACGGCGTGCTGACCGACGGTCGGGTCATTTACCTGGACAACGGATCTGAAATCAAGGAATTCGATGTCCAGGACGGGCATGGAATCAAGCTGCTCCAGCGTGCAGGGCTCGAAGCGGCCATTATTTCGGGCCGGGCCTGTGCGGCGGTCGAACACCGCGCGGCAGGGCTTGGCATCACCAGGGTATACCAGGGGATGAAGGTGAAGGTGGAGGCCTACGAACGGATTCTTGCCGATACGGGGCTGAAGGAGGAAGAAACGGGCTACATGGGAGACGACCTGATCGACATTCCGGTAATGCGCCGCGCCGGCTTCTCCGTAGCCGTACCGAACGGGGCCTCTCACATTTTCCCCTATGCTCACTATATCACCAAAGCAAGCGGCGGACACGGAGCAGCCCGGGAAGTCTGCGAGATGATCCTCCAGGTGCAGGGGCTCTGGGCCGGCGTCACCGCGCGTTACTTCGGAGAGGCAGCCAGGTAGGACGGATCGGGCCGGCATTTCAACTCCGGCGCGCTATTCGGCCCGTTCGGTTTTATCCGAGTTTCCAAAGCCTTACGCAATAAGCCTTTACACTCCGTAGTCCACCGTGCTAAAGTGCCCGATAACGTCATAATTCTTTAATTTGATTACGAATTCGGCAGTGGTCATTTGCAGGGGCCGGCCTGCCCGACGGCGTCCATGCCGCTCACGGGAACGGCCGGACACTGGGACACCGCCCCGTTAGAGGCTGAGTCGATGCTAAATGCCCGCAAAATCATCCAGGGTCTGATAATAGCCGTCATCGTGGGGCTCAGTGTTTTCCTTGCCGCCGGGGTCTGGAAGGGCAAAGTACAGCAGAACCGCAAGGCCGAACCGACTCCCGTCACCTCCGATGCGGAGATGAAGCTGACCGATATGGAATTTACCGAGATGCAGCAGGGCAAAAGATTCTGGACCCTGCACGCGGAAGAAGCCAAGTACTTCCAGGAACAGCAAAAGACTTCTCTCAAAGCCGTGCACCTGGTTTTCTATCTTGACGACAAGGGCGAGGAGATGCAGTTGGACGGCAAGGAAGGTATCTTCTATGCCGGAACCAAAAATATAGAACTCCGGGAGGAGGTCCGCGCCACCCTGCCCCGCGGGTATGTTGTAACGACAACCAAGGCCGTGTACGACCAGCAGAAAAGGCTGATTTCCGCCGATGAACCCATACGCCTGACCGGGCCCGGGATCGAGGTCGAAGGGAACCGCTGGGCATACAATATTTCGGAGAACACGGCATCGCTCGGCGGCGGGGTGAAGGCATCCCTGGTCGGCGCTCAGATCAAGCTGGACAAAAAACCCTGAACAGTGTCATCCGCAGCAGCGAGGAACCCATGAAAATCATAGCCTCGAAGGTCTACTGCGCCGGCATTCTTTCGGCCGCGCTTTTTGCTTGCACCTTCCTTTGTCCATTCTTTGCGGCGGCTGCCGAGAAATCCGACAATAAAAAGATCACCATATCCGATAAGATGGTTAAGAGCGATTCACCGATTCACATTTCCGCAGACCGCATGGATGTGAAGCAGGAAGACAGGACGCTGGTGTTCGAAGGACATGTGCAGGTCCGGCAGGACGACCTGACTCTTACCGGAAACAGGATCAAAGTGGTTGCCGCTCCGTCCGAGAAGAAAGACCAGGCATCTCTGGCGGAAAAAATAGACTATATCGAAGTTACCGGAAATGTTAGAGTAACGCAGAAAGATAGCCTCGCTACAGCGGAGAAGGCCGTTTTCTATCAGCAGGAACAGAAGATCGTCATGCAGGGACACCCCGTGGTTTCCAAGGGAAACGACAAGATTGAAGGGACCCTGATCACGATATATATTCAGCAGGGCAAGAGCACAGTTGAGGGCGGCAGGGAGACGCCGGTTCAGGCCGTGCTGTATCCGGCCAAGAAGGAATAGCACATTGCCGCAGTCCGAGCCCAAGAAGCTGATAGTACAGGACCTGGTGAAATCCTACCAGGGGCGTTGCGTTGTGGACCATGTCTGCCTCGAGCTGCATCAGGCGCAGATCGTCGGCCTGCTCGGACCTAACGGGGCAGGAAAATCGACGACCTTTTACAGTATTGTGGGTATAATTCGTCCGGATGGCGGTGCGGTTTATCTGAACGGAGAGAATATCACCGGTCAGCCCATGTACCTGCGGGCAAGGAAAGGAATCACCTATCTTTCCCAGGAGCCTTCGGTCTTTCGCAAACTGACCGTTGAACAGAACATCATGGCCATCCTGGAAACCCTGAAGATCGGCAGGGAGGAAAGGCAGGCGCGATTACAGGAGCTTTTGGGCGATCTGAAGATCGAGCATCTTGCAAAGAACAAGGCCGACCGGCTTTCCGGCGGCGAGCGACGCAGGGTGGAGATCACCCGCGCGCTGGTTACGCAGCCCAGTTTCATTCTGCTGGACGAACCCTTTGCAGGGATTGACCCGCTTGCCGTGTTCGAGATTCAGGGGCTCATTATGGCCCTCAAGGCCAAGGGTATCGGGATAATGATTTCCGATCACAACGTGCGCGAAACTCTGAAAGTTTGTGACTGGGCTTACATCATGCACCAGGGTCGCATCCTCGAAAAGGGCGATCCGATGAGCATCGCCCGGAGCGATCTTGCCCGGCGCACTTACTTGGGAGATCAGTTCAGTCTGTAATGGATTAAGTAATGGCGGCATTGGAACTAAAGCAACAATTGAGGTTGAGCCAGCAGCTCATTATGACCCCGCAGCTTCAGCAGGCCATAAAGCTGCTACAGCTTTCCCGGCTGGAACTGCTGGAGACGATTCATCAGGAGCTGGAAACCAACCCTCTCCTGGAAGAGACGCAAGAAGATCTTCCCACCGAACAGGACGCGGAACTCGAGACCCTCACCAACGAAGAAACCCCTTTCCAGGAAGTCCAGGTATCCGAAGACAAGTTGCGGGAGGACTTCGACTGGGAGGGATACCTCGACGAGTACAATACGAGCACTCCGATAGCAGTGGAAACCGATCCCAATCAGGAATGGCCGAGCTATGACAGCCGCCTGACGGAAGCGACCTCGCTGGAAGACCACCTCGTCTGGCAGATCCGGCTATCCGATTTTACGGACGAGGAGCGGGAGATTGGCGGAATCATCATCGGCAACCTGGACAAGGACGGATACCTCGACGCAACGATAGAGGAAATCGCCGAAATGGCGAAAGCCGATCCGGCCAAAGTCGAACAGGTCCTGAGCCGGGTGCAGACCTTCGACCCCACAGGGGTTGCCGCCCGAGATTTACGCGAATGCCTGCTGATACAGGCAAAAAGCCTGGAGCTGGAAGACAGCCTGGTTGTCCGTATCATCGAGGACTACCTGCATTTTCTGGAAACGAAGAATTACGCCGCCCTTGTCCGTGCACTGAAGCGCAGTCCCGAAGAGGTGAAGGCCGCGGTGGACGTCATCCTGGGTTTCGATCCGAGACCGGGGAGCGCTTTTAACAAGGAAACGGTTGAATATATCAGCCCGGATATTTACGTCTTCAAGTGCGATGATGAATGGGTGATCTTGCTCAATGAAGATGGAATGCCCAAATTAAGGGTCAGCCCTTATTACAAGGATGCACTTGGAGATGGGGCCGAAGTACCGGCCGAAACCAAGGATTACATACAGACAAAGCTTCGTTCCGCTGCATGGCTTATAAAAAGCATTCATCAGAGGCAGCGTACGCTTTATAAAGTTTCACAGAGTATCGTGAGGCTGCAGTCGGACTTTTTCGAAAAGGGGGTGGCGTACCTCAAGCCCATGGTGCTTCGGGATATTGCCGAGGATGTCGGCATGCATGAGTCTACCATCAGCAGGGTAACCGCAAGCAAATACATGCATACGCCACATGGGATTTTCGAGTTGAAATATTTCTTCAACAGTTCGATAAACAGCGTCCACGGTGAGGCCGTCGCTTCTGAGAGCGTAAAAGAGCGGATCCGGCAGGTCGTGAGAGAGGAGGATTCATCAAAACCTTACAGCGATCAGGAAATCGTGGAAATACTCGAACGGGAGAATATCAGCATAGCTCGGCGAACTGTCGCCAAATACCGTGAGATGCTGGGTATCTTGCCCTCTAACAGACGCAAGAAATCTTCCTGGGGCTCATAAGCCTCGGCAGCATGCCATCCTTTCACATCCGCAGCTAGCAGGAGGATTGCCATGCAGATTAGCGTATCGTTTCGCAATATTGAGCCGTCGGATACCTTGAGGCTTTACGCAGAAGACAAGTTGACCCGGGTCAAGAGGTTTCTGAAAGAGCCCATCGATGCCCACGTTGTGCTGAAGGTGGAGAAGTTCAGGCACATTGCGGAAGTCTCTATCGACGCCCCCGGCTTGCATTTGAACGGGACGGAAGAGACCGAAGACATGTATTCGAGCATCGATCTGCTTGTGGACAGCCTCGAGGGACAGGCAAAAAAGGGCAAGGACAAGGTCCGGCAGCGCAGAGCGGCCGGAAGCCCAAAGGACCCCGCCGGGGTTGACGAGTTTTCCAGGACGGTGGCTCTGGGCGAAGATGAAGAACCTCTCATCATCAAGGCGGAGCAGGTCTACGTGAAGCCGATGGACCTGGACGAGGCGGTCATGCAGCTCAATCTGTCCACAGGCGAGTTTATGGTTTTCTCCAACCGGCGCACCAACAGGATCAATGTCCTGTATCGCCGCAAAGACGGGCATCTCGGGCTGATTGAAACCGTGTGACGGCAGCCTGAACGCGTGGAGGAATCTTTTTTCTCCTTATGAAATTACAGGGATTATTTACGGGCGGGAGGCAGCTCCCGCCTGCTTCAGTTATAGGAGCTTCATACAGGGGCGGGGGGCGGTTCCGTATCTGCGGTAATATTTTTTTACGTTCCGAGGCGATTTTCCTGTTTCCTTTTTTCCTGTTTGCATATACTTGAACGCTTCTGAGATTCAAATAAAACCAGAACATCGGCAGAGGGGTTTAATGAAAATTCTCGATATCCTAGCGATGGACTCCATAGTCCCGGAGCTACGCGGCAGGACTAAGAAGCAGGTTCTTGAAGAACTGATAGACGCTGTCATGCAGCACAAACCGCAAGTCGACCGCGAGCGACTTATGCGGGTTTTGCTCGACAGGGAGAGGCTTGGGAGCACCGGAATAGGTGACGGCATCGCTATCCCGCATGGTAAGCTGAAAGACATCGACGACCTGGCGCTCTCGTTCGGGCGCTCTACTGAAGGAATCGATTTCGAATCCATGGACGGAAAGCCAGTGCACCTGTTTTTCCTGCTGGTGGCGCCCGAAACCTGCTCGGGAATTCATCTCAGGGCCCTGGCAAAGATCGCCAGGCTGCTCAAAAACGGTACCGTACGCAAGCGGCTCGGAAAAGTGGACAACCGGGAAGAAATATTCAGCATTATTCAGCAGGAAGACGAGGATTTCTGACCGGGCATTTTCCTGTTCCGGGAAAGCCGCCCGGCTTTGGCACCTGCCCCGGTTTGCCCTCCCCGTATCTGTCCCTTTCTCCGTTTCCGAATTTTGCCGCTTTCGACTGCATCGGACAGGATTTTTGAAATGACAGTAGGCAAACCGCATGTCGTGGTGGTTACCGGCCTTTCGGGGTCCGGCAAAAGCACCGCGATCAAGGCATTTGAAGATATAAACTATTTTTGCATAGATAATCTTCCCGTGCCCCTGCTGGGGAACTTCCTCTCCCTGTGCGAAAGGGATATGCCCGACATTACCCGGATCGCACTTGGCATCGATATCCGCGAACGGCAATTTCTGAAAGACTACGACTCCATCTTTTCGAGCCTCGAAGATTCCGGCTACCGGTTCGAAATACTGTTTCTCGAGGCCGACAATGATATCCTCCAGCGCCGATACAGCCAGACGCGCCGCGTTCATCCGGCTGCCGCTTCCGATTCGCTGCTCCTGGCGGCCATCAACCACGAACGCGAACAACTGAACGCGCTCCGGGTCCGCGCAACGCGGATTCTCGACACGGGCAGCCTTTCCGTACACCAGCTCAAGCAAATGATCGTTCAGCGCTACGCTCACGTGAAAGAAAACGAGCAGTTGAGCGTTCAGGTCCTGTCTTTCGGCTACAAGTATGGGTTGCCGCTGGAGGCCGACCTGGTGATAGATGTCAGGTTCCTGCCCAATCCCTATTTTGTCGATTGCCTCAGGCATTTCGACGGCACCACGGAAGATGTAAGGTCCTGGGTCCTGCAATGGCCGGCTGTCCGGGAATTCCTGTCGGATTATTGTTCTTTGCTGCTGAAGCTGCTTCCATCCTATATTCAGGAGGGAAAAAGATATTTGACCTTAGCCGTCGGCTGCACCGGAGGTAAACATCGTTCTGTTGTAATAGCGGAGCAGATTGCGGACAGATTGAGGCAAAATAGTTATTTTTTGAATGTGTTCCACAGAGATATCAATTTGGAATGAGAGGTATAGAATTGGCCGGACCGAATGATAAGGGCCTCATCGGGGTCATCGCCATATCTCACTGTAAACTTGCTGAAGAAATGCTCTCCGTCGCCGAAATGATTGTCGGTCCGCTGCAGAACAGCAAAGCTATGTGCTTCAAACCGGATCAGCCAGTGGATGAAATGATCAGGCTCCTCAGGGAGGCTGTAAAAGAAGTCGATCAGGGGCAGGGTGTCCTGATTCTGACCGATCTTTTCGGCGGCACGCCCGCCAATATCAGCCTGTCGCTCCTGGGGCCCGGGATCGAGGTTGTCTGCGGGATGAACCTGCCCATGCTTATAAAACTCGCCGGCTGCCGGAACGGTCATACACTGAGCGAAACGGCGTCCTTGGTAAAGGAATACGGGCAGCGGCATATCTCTCTTGCAAGCGAGGTGCTTTCCCGTTCGGTGAAACCGTCGTCAATGACCTGATGGGGAAGAATTGCCGTGTGTGCCAATATTCTCATCTCACCCCTCACGCATGCCGATATTCCCTATATCGTCGAGATCGAGAAACAGAGCCAGCCGGAGCCGTGGTCAAGCCAGTCCTTCATGGAAGAGTTGAGCCGGCTCCACTCGCATCTTCTCGTAGCAAAGCTCGCTGAAGAAGGCGCCGATCCGAACACCTGCCCCCCCTATCCTCCCGGGGGGATCGTCGGATATATTTGCTATTGGAGCGTGGCGGACGAAATCCAGATCCTGAACATCGCAGTTCACAAGGACTTCCGGAGAAAGTCCATCGGAAGCCGCCTCCTTTCCGACGCAATCCGTACGGGACGTGAGAAAAATGCCGGGGTCGTCACCCTTGAGGTGCGCAAGAGCAACACGCCGGCACGAATTCTATATGAGAGTCTCGGGTTCAGAGCTGTGGGAGAGCGCCCCAACTATTACGGGGCACACGGGGAAGCGGCTGTACTCATGGAACTCGAAATCAATCTCGAAAAGGGATGAGAGGCAAATGCAAACAGGTATTACCCTTGTGAACAATGACGGTCTCCAGTCCGAGGCCCTGACACGAAACATGGATCTGACAAACGTCGAGGTCAACATACCGAACTCTTTCGAAGTGCTGGAGGAGGCGGTCCGGGGATACGCGGGGAAGGAAAAGCAGGCGCGGGAACTGCTCCTCGAATATCACCACAAGTACAGGAACTGGCACTTCGTCGTCCAGGAGGCGCACAGGTACGCCACCACCAACCTGCGCCTCTACAGGGAGCATCCGCTGGGCGGCAAGGTGATCTATCTCCTCTCCCGCATCCTGCTCGATGGGATGAACAGGTCGGAGCAGGTCGAGAACCGCAGCCTCGCAGCTGATCACCTGCTCTCGTTCTGGATGAAACTCGCCGAGGAGATGCCCGCGGAACTCGCCAGGCCCATTCCCTCGGCTCTAGAGGGGCTGAAACTGGAAGCGGCCTTCGAAACGGACACGTCCTGCCACCAGGGGATACTCAGATTCTTCTTTCAGAAACTGGTGAACCTGCCCGAAGTTCCGTTCCGGTTCCTGATCCGGAGTTTCTATCCGCCCAAAAGACTTGCTGCCAAACTGCTGAAGGTCTGGATTGATCCCGCATCTTATGTCGAACTCAGGGCCCTCCTGGAAAGGGTTTTCCGGGACACGTACGCTTTCTGGCTGCACAGGGAAGACCCCTGCGTCTGGCTCCAGCGCCAGATCGAAGAATTCTGCAGCGATTCTCCCTGGTTCAACGACTGCCTCCCCCTGGGGCACGCGCAGTTCCGGCGTCACCTGGCTTTTTTGGAGGAAAGGGTCGTTCCCGAGACCGACAACCGCGAAGCCGTTGCTCTGCTGACGACCCTGACCGATTTTCACGACATTGCCCAGAGCTACTACCATCTGCCGCAGACTATCGCCGCCACGCAGGATCAATATCCTCCGGCCGCCCATATCAGCATGCTGCTCCGCCTCAAGGTGATGGAGGCCGAGGGGCTGGAGGAGATCCACGAGGAGACGCTGCGGGAAATCAACTTCGAAATCGGCAGGTGGATAAGCAACGAGAAGCCGGAAAAGCTGGAATCACTCCTGGAACATGTTTTCGGCGTCCTGGGGATTTCGCTTCAGAACTACCCGCATGCCGCGCTGCAGATCATCCGGACGATCGGAATGGAAATTCTGGCAACCGATCGCCGGCCGCTGATCGATTTTTTTGTCAGGCGCTTCACCCGGCTGGGTTTTCAGACGCCCATGCTGGGCCAGGTGAGCCAGTACTGGCAGATTCCGGTCAACCCCGCACATCTTCTGAATGTGCGGATCTGGCTCGACATCATCAAGGCCAACCCCCACCGCACGCGCATGCTCCTGTCTGCGCTGATTGTGAATCTCTCGCTGGGCGGCATCTTCATTCGCGACACCGACCTTTTCCAGAAAGATGTCAGCCAGCTTCTGAACGCGCCCATCCGTCCCGTGTACAATCTGGTGAAACAGTTGACCAAGCTTTTCCCCGTTTACTTCAACGAGATCGGCGCAGAGGGACACCTTCGGGCGGTTTCCACCGACATTGACGAGATCACGGGCAGGGCCGACCGATTGATCCATTTCCTGCGGAAGCAGAGCCACGTGGAAAGCAACAACGTCGTGGTCACTTTTATGCAGGCAATAATCGAATACTGGCGCACGCTGGACAAAAGCCACCTGCACGGACTCATCCCCGCGGAAGTGTACCGGGAAGTCCCGGAATCGGGTCCCCTGGTCGAAGACATCCACAAAATTTTCGAGTTCATCTTCAATACGTGGACGATAAATCACGTCCAGGACCTGCTCGACCTTTCCGAAAAAGATGCGCACGAACTCATCAACCAAGTGCCCGACGTGCCGGAATCGGAGCGGAAGCGCGCTTTTCTCATGATCCAGTTTTACCAGCTGCTCCACGAGAAATACGCTCTGAGTTTCAAGGACATCCAGATTCACCTGCAGCGCTCCGCAGGACTCGGGCTGCCCGATCCCGGCAAACTTTTGAAGGGCCTGGAACGCCCGGACAAGTACGAAAAGCTCGAGACCATCCTCGACTATCTCCTCGAACTCAAGGAGGTCGTGCTCACCCCCGGCGAACTGCACATAACGGAAAATATCTACTACAAGCGCCACATCGCCGTGGACATCCCCTCGATGTACGGCTCTTACAACGAACCGCGTTTCGATGCGCTCGGGCTCACTTTCCGGCTCGAAAACCTGGCGAATGTCCTGTTCGAGGACATCATCTACTCGTTCAACCTGAGCTTCATCACGCGTGCCACCTTTTTCCGGATTGCGAAATTCATCCCCTATTTCATGAAGGCACTGGAAATCGACGGGATCACCTCCAACCGCCTCGAGCAGCAAAAAGAACTGTTCATGAAGGCCCTCGAGGTACCCAGGTTCTCGCACTCGCAGTTCATGGACATATTCCGGGGATTTTCCGAGGCGATCAAACAGATCATTCAGACGCATTACGAGTCGGTTCACGACGAGACCCTCGAACTCGTAATAAAGCAGTTGGGTCCGGACAAGCTTCTCCAGCGCTACAAGCGAGACGGAGAAACTTCCGCGGAAAGAAACCAGCGGGTGTCGGAGAGCTTTTTGCGCGACATCATCGCCAGGACTTTCGGGCTGCAGTATTTCGACCATTTCATCACCAGCATTCTGACAACCCTCTCCACCCAGAAGGAAGAGTTGACTACTGACAAGCTGGATCTGCTTCTGAGCTACGATCCCGAAAAGACCGTCTCGCATATCTATCAGCCCGAACCGTGCACCTTCGACCTCATATATATGGGCAACAAGGCGCATACGCTTGCCCACCTGCACTCGATCGGCATCAGGGTCCCGCCCGGGTTCGTCATCACCACCGAGTATTGCCGGTGCAGGAGCGTGATCGAGAGCTTCTCCCAGTCCTGGGACGATTTCGAATCCCGCGTCATGTCGCTCGTGCTCAAAGTGGAAGCCGATACGGGCAGGAAATTCGGGCATCCGGGAAACGCCTTGCTTTTCTCGGTCCGGAGCGGCTCAGCCGTTTCGATGCCCGGCATGATGAACACGTTTCTCAATGTGGGCATCAACGAAGAGATCGTGGAAGGACTTATTTCCCAGACCGGTGAGGCGTGGTTTGCCTGGGACAACTACCGGAGGTTCATCCAGTCCTGGGCCATGTCGTTTGGAATGCTGCGCGACGAGTTCGACGAGATAATGAACCGGTTCAAGAAGAAATACCACCGATCGGTGAAGCGCGAATTCCTGCCGGATGAAATACGTGAAATGGCGCTGGCTTACCGCGATGCGCTGCGGGCGCATGCGATCGAGTTCTCCGAATCGCCCAAAGAGCAGCTTTTCACGGCGATCCGGCAGGTGGTGCATTCCTGGGAATCTCAGAAGGCAAAGACTTACCGCGAAATCATGATGCTCTCCGAAAACTGGGGGACCGCGGTCACCATCCAGACCATGGTCTTCGGCAACCTGGACATAAATTCCGGCGCCGGTGTGATGTTCACGCACAATCCCTGGACATCGGAGGACAAGGTCGACCCGATAGGCGATTTCACCTGGGGAAACCAGGGGGAAGACGTAGTAGGCGGCCTGGTAAAGACGCTTCCGTTGTCCGAGAAACAGCGCCTGGGAGAGGCCGAGCCCAAGGAAACTTCCCTGGAGGCGCTTTTCCCGAGAGTCTACAAGCGCCTGACCGATATCGCCAAAAAACTCGTCTACGAGCACAACTGGGCGCCGCAGGAAATCGAGTTCACTTTCCAGGGCGCACGGGAAGACGGGGTTTTCGTACTCCAGTCCAGGAACATGACTCCGAGAATCAAGCGGTTGTATCCCGTGTTCAAGCTGACCGACGAGATAAGGACACGCTACCTGGGAAGCGGCATCGGGGTAAGCGGCGGGGCTCTCAACGGAATCGTCGCATTCGATCTCGAAACGATTCAGCGCCTGAAAGTGGAGCATCCCGAAACACCCATCGTTCTTATCCGATCGGATACGGTTCCGGACGATATCCGCGAAATCTCGGAGGCGGACGGAATTCTGACCGGGAAAGGAGGAGCTACCTCCCATGCGGCAATCGTCGCGCACAGGCTTGGGAAGGTTTGCGTTGTCGGGGTGAGCCGGATGAAGGTGTGGGAATCGGAAGGAAAGTGCACGCTCGACGGCCACGAACTCAAAACAGGTGATGCTATAGGCATCGACGGCCGAAGCGGAGCGATTTATTCCGGCTTTCTCGAAACCGAGCAGATGGATTTATCCACGGAATCGAGCTACGAATAGCGGGACCCAAAACCGCAAACGGCTGGGAGCGTGCTCCCAGCCGTTTGCGAATATGGTGTCAATAGAGGTTTCGTTCCCTTGACCGCTGTTCATACTCGTTGGGCCCCCATTTCCCGTCCGTGCATTGAATGCACTGGTCGCCGATACACACCACACTGCCTTCCGAGTATTCTTTATCCTTGAAATAGCACTTTTTTTCGATGGCCATAGTCATTTCCTCCAATCTCTATTCGCTGCCGGACCTGAAATCATCTCCGGTTCTTATTCGCTCAAGGTAGGCCAATAATAATCATTCTTTTGCCATCCGCACCCGTAAATCACCTGAAAATCAGGCCACGCCAACGTTGCCCCGTTCTGTCCATACTCTTACCTTGAAAAATAAAGGTGTTTCGACGGAACGGGTGCGGCGAGGACGGTTTATTCCAGCCCGTTCGCTGCTGCGCGTCGAGGAGAGGATATCATGATCTACAGAGATGCAATGAGTTCGGCCGAACAGATGGACAAGGGCGAGGAGTCATGGCGGGTATTTTCCGAATCGATGCACGATTCGCTTGAACGTTTGGAAGAGATCATCAATGACATCACGGAGTTGAGGCAGGTTTGCCGGGATGAGTGGTGCGAGGCGACCGAATGCATGCTGGACGAGGCGACCGTAGCCGCTTTCGCAATCAGCGAACCGCGCTGGGCTTCACCGGAGGATTCGAAAAAGCTGCGGGACCTGAAAAAGCGAATACACGATCTTCATGGGAGCCTGAAAAGCTTTCATTGAGGATTTATTTTTGTCAGTGGACGATAATCAATCGGAAAAGCCAGTCCGCACTGGCTTTTCCGAAATTTTGCGGCGTTATTGGATTTTACTTTCTGATACCGTTTTTGGTATTGTAGAATGACAGATCGTGCAGGTTTCACTCAGAATCCCGCATTTTTTGTTTCAATCCTTTCAGGTTCACGTCAGGCGCCTTCCAATACAAAAGCTCTTCGGTACTGGCTGCGCTTTTGACGAAAGCAGATTCTGCCTGTGTTCATGTCAAATCGGGTAGATAAATCAGGGAGACCATATGGGTGAAGAGAAGATGGTTCCACAAAAACTGGGAATCAATGGCCTTGGGAGAATCGCAAAGCTCTCAATCTGGCATCATGTGGAACGGAAATATTTCTCTGAGATCGTTGTAAACATCGGCCGCGACGTCGGAACGCGGCTTGAAGACATTGCTCATTTCATCGAAAAGGATTCCACCTACGGGTCCCTGCACACCTATCTGCACGGCGTGCGTGCGAAGCGGTGTATAGAGCAGATCGATGAAAAGTCCGGGAGTTTTATGATAGACGGGGTAAAGGCCACCTTTTTGCGCAAGGACAGAAATCCTGCCCAGATCGGGTGGCGAAACCACGGGGTCGAACTGGTGGTGGATGCAACAGGCGCCTTCCTTGACCCCACAATCCCCCCGGATGATCCGAAGGGATCGAGCCGCGGACATCTTGTCGCCGGCGCCAAAAAGGTGATCGTTTCGGCCCCGTTCAAGATCAAGGACAAGGGCCGAGAGATGCCCTCGGATGCTCTCACGACCGTTATGGGTATTAACGATTCGGACTTCGATCCCAAGAAGCACCTGATCGTTTCCAATGCATCCTGCACGACCACCTGCCTCGCGTACATGGTAAAACCGCTGCTGGATTATTTCGGAGCGGACCGCATTCTCTCGGCCGCCATGACGACGGTTCATGCGGCCACGAGCAGCCAGTCGGTGCTGGATCATGCTCCCAAAGCCAAGGCGACGGACCTGCGCAAGACGCGCTCGGCCTTCAATAATATCATCCTGACAAGCACCGGGGCCGCCAAAGCCCTCGGGCTGGTAATTCCGGAAATGAAGCGGATAGGTTTCATCGCCGAGTCCGTGCGCATCCCCGTAACGACCGGCTCCCTCATCATTCTTTCCATGATGATTCAGGACGAGAGCATGGCGAATCCGATAAACAGGGAGCTGATAAACGGGATCTATAAGAAGGCGGTCTCCCACTTCCCCGAGGGATACCTGGTTTTTTCCGAAGACCAGAACGTCTCTTCCGACATTATTGGATCTCCCCGGGCCGCCGCGGTGATCGAAGGCTCGGAGAATCACACGCGCACCTCGGCCGTCCATATCGATGCGGAGAGGTTCCTGACTACCTACGCGTATATGAACCCGGTCACGGACAGTTCCGTGCAGCTCGAGGCCAAGGTTGCCCAAAGCGAGGGAACGGCCGCTGCACCCCGTACGCAGCAGAAGAGGTTCATCGAAGTGCCGGTGACCCAGACCGTGATATACGGATGGTATGACAACGAACTCGCAAGCTATACGAACATGCTCGGCGACCGCGCGGTAAGCATCGCCAAGCTGATGAAATAGCGATTTACGGACCGCGGCAGAAAGGGGGCGGACATGTCCCGCTCCCTTTCTGCCCGGGCGCAACCTCATATATCTTCTCGGAAATATCTTGCATTTTGCAGGGCTTTACCTTAGCCTGCCTTAGGAATCTAAACTACTCGTTATTACTAATCAAATCTGAGTCACTCGTTTCTTTTATCTAAAGGAATACAGCGTGATCGTACGCCATTGGATGTCGACAAACCTGGTAAGCATCAAGAAGGAGGCTTCAATCCAGGAAGCCCTGGCGCTGATGAAACAGCAATCCATCCGGCATCTGCCCGTGGTTGATTCGGAGATGAGGCTGGAAGGCTGGGTAACCGACGCGGACCTTCGGGGTGTGCTGATCGCATCGATGCTGGAAGAGCTGACTCTGGAAGACGTGATGATCCGGAAGCCCTACCTGGGACACCCGGAAATGCCACTCGAAGAAGCCGCCCGGCTGCTTCTCGAAAAGCGCGTCGGCGGCCTGCCCATCGTGCAGGACGGAATCCTGGTCGGGATTGTCACGGTCATCGACATCCTCTCCGCATTCATCACGTTCCTCGGGCTGTTCACGGAATCGTCCCGGCTGGATATCAAGGCGTCGAGCGCGGCAAACCCGCTGCCGGAGATAACCCGCATCGTGAAGCAGCACGGAGCGGAAATCATCAGCATCTGCCACCTCCCCGCGGAGGAGGGCCAGAATTACACCTATTCGATCCGGCTGAGGAAAACTGAAATGGCCCCGATTATTTCGGACCTCGAGGATCATGGGATCGAAGTGGTTTCCTACCTGGATTTCTGATCCCATTCCGGCCAGGGAAGCCTGGCCGCAAAGAATAACAGGCGGAGCATCGGTTCTTGTGAGAGTGGCTTCAGCACCGCGACTGGATAGCAAAGCTCACAAGGACAGGCATTTTCCCGGTTTTTCACTCGTTACCCCGTTCTGCGCAGGAACACAGACAGGGCACCCCCCTTCATGGCCATTCTCTCATCAAAAGCATCGAGGCTGCAAGCCTCTCCCACGGATATCAGATAATTTCATGCCGGCGCCCTGCTTTCGCCGGGTTACGATCACGTCTTCGCGGCCATCTCATCCAACTCTTTGCTTCCGCCCCGGTATTTATCAATAATTCATTGGAGTCATTGTTAATTTCTTATCATTATGCATGAATTTTTAATGAAATTCCTTGCACACAGTACCGTAGCCGCGTTACATTCACCTGTGAGGTGAGAAAGCGACATGTTCCGGCTGGACGAACTCAAAAAGAACTTACGACCCGGTCAGGTTTATCGGCGAGCTGATTTGGCAAAATGGTCGAAGGCCGTCGATCGCCATTTGCAACAGTTGATGGAGGGAGGATCCCTCATTAAACTGTCGGGCGGACTCTATTACTGCCCCAGGAAATCCGCCTTTGGAACTGCCCCGGCCGACGATAGAACTCTTGTGAGGGCCTTTTTGAAGGATGACAGATTCCTTCTCACCTCGGCGAATGACTACAACACGCTGGGGGTCGGCACCACACAACTATACAACACCACAATCGTCTACAACCATAAGCGGCACGGCCGTTTCGATCTGGGAGGACGCGCATTCCATTTCCGAATGAAGCCCCACTTCCCATTGCGGCTGACTCCGGAATTTTTACTGGTAGACCTCGTGAACAACCTGAAGGAACTGGCTGAGGATCACGATAAGATCAATGACCGGATCAGGAAGAAGGCTGCGTCTATGGACG
>JAEZXS010000215.1 GCA_023442755.1 Pseudomonadota bacterium
GGTAATTGACAGGGGCTGAACTTTACCGCATGGTATCCATGAGTGTGCTCGGAGCGAACACCGATTTGGAGGCAAATGGGTATGGAACGCCGGGATAGCTGGGTTGGAGGTATCGAAGCCGGGGGAACGAAATTCGTCTGCGCCGTCGGGAGCGGTCCGTCGGATGTGGCTCAGCCGCAAAACAGGATCGAATTTCCGACCGGGGACAACCCGGCACGGCTCATGGCAGACATAACCGCATGGTTCAGAGAACGGGAGCAGCTGCAGCAGAGCCTCCAGGCTGTCGGCATCGCCTCTTTCGGGCCGATCGATCTCGATATCGAGTCCCCAATGTATGGGCACATAACCTCGACACCGAAACCGACATGGAGGAATACCGATCTGGTCGGGATGGTAAGGCGGGAATTTGGCGATCTACCCATAGGGTTCGACACCGATGTGAACGGCGGGGCTCTGGGAGAGTATTTCTGGGGCTCGGCAAAAGGGTTGAACGATTTCGTCTATATCACGATGGGCACGGGCATCGGAGCCGGCGGGATGTCCGGGGGGAGGCTGCTGCACGGCCTCGTTCACCCGGAAATGGGGCACATGAGAATTCCACGCTTACCCGGAGACGATTTCCCGGGAAATTGTCCGTTCCATGGCGACTGCTGGGAAGGATTGTGTGCCGGCCCGGCCATGCTGGCCCGGACTGGGACTCCGGCCTCCGACCTGCCGTCCGACCACCCGGCATGGCTGCTGGAAGCGCAGTATATGGCGCTCGCCCTGGCCAACATCGTCTGCGTGCTGTCGCCCCGAAAGATCATAATCGGAGGGAGCCTGAGGAAGGCGGGACGACTGGGCGAAGCGGCGTTTTTCGACCTGATGCACAAACAGGTCCGGGACAATCTGAACGATTATATCGTCACTCCGGCCCTGCAGAGCGATGCTGTCCGCGAATACATCGTCCCTCCGCTGCTCGGCGACGACGCAGGAATCTGCGGCGCCATTGCGCTGGGACAATGCGCCGGCGCGAAAGATTAGTACTTCGACTTCCCCGGGATCACGCCGCGAACGTCGCCGGTCGGGTCAGGGACATCGCCGAAACAGCGGGGTATGAGGTGGATGTGTACGTGGCCGATCGTCTGGCCGGCTGCGTCGCCGACGTTTATGCCCACGTTGAAACCATCCGGGTGGTATTCTTTTATAAGATGACCTCGCTCACCGCTTCAGTTGCCTTTCTTCTGGATCTCCTGCCGAATCTTTGTACGCCTGACATCCAGTTCATAAGCCATCCTGTAGGCGGCGTAATACTTTTTTATGTTTGCCACGTAATTGAGGACGTCCTCTCCGAGTGAACTCATGGCCACGTATTCGACGTTCCCGAACCAGATGTTGGGGTTCAGGCCCATCTTTTCCGCGATCCGGCGCAACCTGTTGATCCTGTTAGGTCCGGCATTGTATGCCGCCATCAGGAAATAGATCCGCTGGTCTTCCGGAATGGATGCGTCGGCAAAGTCCTTATGCTTCATCTGATCCAGGTAGCAGACCCCGGCATGAATGTTTTCTTTCGGCGGCCTGACGTTGCGAAATCCCAGGGAAGCGCCCGTTTTCGGCAGCACCTGCATCAATCCGATCGCCCCCATATTGCTCACGAGTCTCTCATCGAAGTGCGATTCCTGGAACGCCAGAGCGACCGCCATCAGCCAGTCGAAATCGTATGCCTGGCACGATGCCTTGAAATGCGCGGCATACTGGCGCAGTTTTTCCGTATAGGCGTTGCCGTTGGGATTGATAACCCATTGGGTGTTTTCGTAATATTTCGGGACAAGCTTACGGGCGTTTTCCAGGGCGGTATCTTTGTCGCTGTGGAAATAGCCGTCGATGCTCGCCAGCAGTTCCTTGTTTTCCTTCCTTACTGCCCACGCGATCCTGCCCTCGCTCGCCACCCGGATATCCGGATGCACCACGATCTGGGGCAAGACCTTCGCCCAGATATTTGCGGTCCGGGAGTCTACAACGATGTACTGGTAGATGCCCGCATTGGTCATCTCCAGGAGATCTTCCTCGGTGAATTCCCGCGGAGCTTCCACAACCTGTATCGGCTTCGCGCCTTTCTCGGCCAGGGCGTTGCTGAAGCTGCGCAGGTGCTCTGCATGGCTGCTGCTGCCCACGATGCAAACGACCCGGCCTGCGAGATCTTCGAGGCTTCTGACAGGGGGCGCGTTTCGGGAGGCCACGAGCACCTCGGATACATGCTCGACGTAGGGAGCAGAAAAAGCCGCCACCCGTTCGCGCTCGGGCGTAACGGTCAGTCCTGCCGCCGCAATGTCGCCCTTCCCCGCGAGGAGCGCCGGAATGATTTCGCCCAGGGCCATCGGGACGAAGACCACCCGCGTACGCAGGCCGCCATGGCGGTTCCGGTTCAAAAAGGATTCATACTGCTTCAGAAGCTCGCATTCGAACCCGAAGAGTTCCCCACGGACGACGAAAAAATCCGTCCTGCTGTATTCGACGAGGACGCGGATCACCCCGCGTTTTCTCAACTCCGGGAGGTCGTCCGTCCATGTCTCCCCCGGCTGAGTCAACAGTGCGGCATTCTCCGGCATCCTGACTGTCGAAGGATCGTCCTCCTCCGCCGACGTCATTGCCAGGGCGGCATTCGGGCTCCACACCCAAAAAGATATCGCGAGCGCAAGGAAAATCCCTGCCGCCGCAGGACAGACAGCTTTCGGCCGCCATGTCCCTGGTTTCCGTTCTCCCCAATAACTGAGAATTCCGAACACGTTACTTCTTTCTTTCTCGCGAAGTGATTTCCTGTCCTGCAGGTTGAGGCGGGTTCAGACAGAAGCCGGCCTCATTTTGCCCATGACGGAAGGGATCCCGCTGCTGCGGCATCCACGATCATGATCAGCTGCCTGGCTTCATCTTTCCAGCCTGCCTGGTTGAACGTAAGAATGGGAAGGGATACTTCAGCCGACGATCCGCCGCATGCAGCCCGGCGCCGGTTGAAAGCGGCGCTCCGAGCCGATCGGCAGCCCGCATGGACCATAATATTATTATCCAAACCGGAGGCCGATGCAAACGAGAATATGGTCGAGCACGCCTGTATTTCAGGTGGTTGATTACCGGTAAGGGAGATAGACGCTCAGGGCAGTTCGATCCTGTCCAGAGGTTCATGGATTGCGGTGAGCATGAGGGTGAGATATTCGCGCAACTGGCGCGTCAGCAGGAAATTATCCAGGACGAATTTCTTTGCGCGGGCTCCCATCTGCTCCAGGCTGTCCGGCCTTTTCAACATGTATCGGATGCGCAGAGCCGCCCCTTCCGGCGTGCTTACCCGGAACCCCGTATAGTGATCGAACACCTGCAGCCGGATTCCGCCGGTGTTCCCACCGATCACCGGCTTCCCCTTCCACATGGCTTCGGTTACCGTCAGGCCGAATCCTTCCCGGATCGATTTCTGCAAAATGATCGTGGCCGCGCGCTGGAGGGCATTGATGGTGTGGTGCGCGTCCGGGGGCAGCAGCAATACGTGGATATTGGGATCGACCGCGGCAGCTCGGACTTCTTCCAGGATTATTTCTCCTTCCGGGTCGTCAGTGGCGCTGCCTCCTGCCAGCACCAGTTGCAACGGCGTGTAATCCCTGACCATCATGTAGGCGCGGATGACACCAAGCGGGTCCTTGAAGCGATCGAAACGGGAAACCTGGACCAAAAGAGGCCGTTCCGGGTCGAGGCCGTATTTCGAGTAAACAGTGTGGATTTCGCACGGATCGAGTTCCCTGTTCTTTTCGCTCAGCGGATCGATACTCGGCGCGATTATGTATGCGGGATGGGGCAGCGGCTGGGCGAAATCGGCGAGCGACCACACCGTTGCATCGAATTCCCCGACAAACTCGCGCAGGTATCTCCACACCGGCCTGTAGGGATGACTCACGTCGATGTGGCACCGCCATATCCATTTGCCCTTTCTCCCCCCGATGTAGCGCAGCAGGGGCAAAGGCTGCGGATCGTGAATGAACACGTAATCCGCATCCACAAGCGCATTTCGCAAAATTTCCGCATTGCGCCGGTTGTTTTCCTCGAAAACTCGAACGAGCGCTTGGGCTATGTCCACCCGGTTTCCCTGCAGGGCGTTGTGGAAGCTTTTGGTGCACTCGTAGAACTCCTCATCCCCGGAAATCACCTCCCAGGAAGAATCCAGGCCCAGTTCACGCTGGAGAGGGACAAGGCGGTCCAGAATTTCCGCCACTCCTCCGCCCTGCCTGGTGGAATTCACATGGACCACCTTCGCCCCGCGAAGGGCGCCCGCCAGTTGTTTGAGCTGGAATATCGCGCCTGGCCCGACTACCTGTTCGTACTGATCGAGCATATTTTCGACCATTGGTCCGATCTCCTGGCCGGTTTCCCGAATGCCGCCACAAGCTGGTCCCTCAGCCCCATCAGCGGCGTAAAGTAGGGGTCGATTGCACCAACGCGTTCCGCAACCTTTCCGGCCTCTCCGCCCAGATCGGAGAGCCACCGGCTGAAATCGTCCCGCCTGTCCGGCGTGCGGCGGCGTGCATCGATGAAATGGTAGAAGATTGTGCTGCCCGACATACGTGCAATCAGGGTTTCGAGTTCACCCGGCTCTTGGATCCGAATCCGGGTATCCAGCACGACGATTTTCGAACGCACGAAATGGAATTCCCTGTCGGCGTGCGCCCAGGGGACGATTTCCCTCTCATCGAGCCTGTCTTCCATGACCTCGATGAGTTTGCGGCGCAATCCTTCCATGTCCTCGTAGCTGGTCGGATCGATTATCCCGAGGCGTTCGGCGAGCCTCGCGTCGTACAGGCCGTGGTAGGCCCAGGACGCAAAATCGTTCTGGAATTCCGGATCGTCGAAGCGGGGCTCCAGCAGACCGCCCCAGAAATGATGATAGATGCAGCCCGGGTGGATATCCTCCAGCCGGTCGCGCAATTCCCGCAGGTTCTGGGCCCGCTTTCCCGTTGCAATGGGAATGAGCGTGCAGTCCTTTACCGCAAATGGTTCCATTACTCCGATCGCTCCTCATCTGCAAAAATGACAGTACGACCTATTCATTAAAGATAAGATAAGGATTGTTCCAGGAGTGGAATCGGGTGTGGATATCGATATACGTGTACCAAACGGTTGAGAAAATGCTTTGTATCGAAAAAACCGGGAGGGAACGGAAAGAAGGAGAAACGAGAAACCTTCTTTCCGTATAATCATGTGGTTAACTTTGTTTTATGCGCTAATCTTCCCACGTCCGGCTGCTCTGCCGGTAGTAGGTCCGCTCCGTTTCCTCCTGATAAGTTCGGTATTGCGGGTACGTCTGAGGATAGTAGTACACGGTCGAGCGCCGTTCGACTACCACAGGGGCTTCGTACACAACCGCGGGCGGCGGAGGGGTATGCCGCACCACCACCGGGGGCGGAGCCTGCTCCACAACGACGGGTTCCACGGGGCGGACCCTCTCGTAGGCAACCGGCGGCGAGTATACTTCCGGAGGAGGAACAACAACGCGGCCGGGCAGGGGGATATCCACCCCAAACCCGAGGTATACGCCTCCCGCGGCTGCATCCGAGGGCAGGCTGCAGATAAGTGCGCCCAGCGAGATACACAGCACCAGGGCATAACAGCATTGTGAGTATTTCCGTTTTTCCACTACCGTGCTCCTTGTTGAAGTGCCTTTCATGATCTTTTCCTCCCTGAGAGATTCGCTCTCATGCAGAAATTTCTCAGATAGGAGCATTGAGCAAACCGCATGCCACCCTGGCCGGAAAACGTTATTCCTTTGCCGAACCCTTGCCCAATGCGGACTGCAGGGAAGAATGCGTACCCGAAGATGTCCGAGAGCGGCAGCAGCGGTTTCCGAGCTTTCGGCATTTTGCCGTCCGCATCGGATTTTCACGAAAGCATGCCGCTCCTCGCTGAGAGAAAAGCAAAATCGAGAGGTCAAGCTGGAGCATGGTTGTCGCATAAAGCTGCAAAGACGCGAGCAGAACGAACCGGAGCAGCCAGGGGGAAAATATCAAGTTCGGTTTGGATGTCGTATTTTGTGGGAACGGCTTGCAGCCGCAATCAGTCAATCACATCTCTCATCCCGGGATCGACGGGGTCTTGAATTCCACCTTTGGCACGAATTCGCGCTTATAAACCATGATCGTGCGTTTGAACTCGATCACGACCGCCCCGTCCTGGTTGAATCCGGTCGTCCTGAAGGAAACGATCCCCATTCGGGGGCGGGACTTCGACTCCCTTCTGCCCAACACCTCCGTGCTGGCATGGATGGTATCGCCCTCGAACACGGGGTTGGGGAGGCGCACCTCATCCCAGCCAAGGTTTATCGCGTTCAGTGAAATGTCGGAAACCGAAAGCCCCGTGACGAGGGCCAGGGTAAACGTCGAATCTACCAGCAGGCGTCCGAACTCCGTTTTTTCCGCATAAGCCTTGTCGAAATGAATCGGGTTCGTGTTGACTGTAAGGAGAGTGAACCAGATATATCTGAAGTGGTTATGGT
>JAEZXS010000095.1 GCA_023442755.1 Pseudomonadota bacterium
ATTACGATAGGGTTTGTCATCAATCTGGAAGGCTGACGCTTTTCTTATACCCCTTTATATAATATTGTGGGCCTGGAGCGACGTGAGGGGCGCCCGCTCCCGGCCGCCCCCGAATTCAGGCATGCCAGCGGCCTTGTGCTTCCCGTCACACTGTGCCGCCCGCCCCGCATCACTTCTTGCCTGGCAGGTCTTTTCGCCCGAAATAGCTGATCAGGAAGTTGAGCCTGGGAAAGAGCCTGGGCAGTTTCATGAGCTTGAAAACCATCACGCCGATCGCCAACCGGTCCAGCCAGGAGGAGAGCGGCCAGCCGAAGTGTATGGTGATTTCCCTGTCCGGCAGTTCGTATTCGACCACCTTGATGAGTGAAACGATCCGCTGAAACATTCCGCCCTTCAGCAGGGGGAAGCGGAAGTGATTGGCCCCCATCTTGGCCGGAATCCCCTGGCGAGGCGTATAAAACGTGATATATGCCTCATTGTTTTTCGGCGCGCCCAGCGCCTCCTCGCGCGGCCTTCGGAAAATTACGTGCACGTCGGGAGAATCGGACTGCGCCAGGTAGAGAACCATCTCCATCTCATTATCGGCCTTGCCGATCTGGACGATTTCCGGCGCCCTTTTCTTTGCAAGGAGTCCTCCCGCCACCAGCACGATTGCCGTTATACTGGCCCAGAGCGCCGTACCGTGCGGCTTGTCTATCGCCAGGAAAACGAAGCAGCTCACGAGGATAACCCACAGGAAAAGCGTCCCCAGGCGGCTCGTGTAATACGGAATCACTTCCTTCGTTCCCTGGTGGTAGCGATATATGAGAAGCGACCCCATGTTGATGCAGAAGCTTGCCACCAGGCCGATCGCGTACATATCCGCCAGCATCTTCTGGCTGCCGCTGGTGAGGACGATGACGGCCGAGAAGAATAAGGCGTTGATGATATGAATCCTGAAGAGGGAATGCCGCGCGTTTGTGGCGATAAGCCAGTGAAATCCGTAGCGGTGCGCCACGCGCTCGAGCAGTTCGCTCGAGGCGACAAAGGCGGTATTTACCGCCATCATGAGGGTGATGCTGGCCAGCCCTGCAACCAGGACCCCGAAAAAGGTCCCGTTGATCAGCGTGGCATAATGGGTGACAAGGTCGCCTTCGTGCTCGCTGAAATTTATCGGCCATGAAAGCACCAGCATGGTGACCAGCGGCGTAATGATCCCGACCGTCAGGGCCAGGAAGAAATACGCTTTCCGTATCTCCCGCCAGTTCTTCACCAGACCCGCCGTCTGGATGACCGACTCGATGCCCGAAAAGGCCAGGATACAAAATGCAATATGGGATATGAAATTTCCATAGTCGCGCACGAGCGACCCCGTCTCCAGGGGCTTCAAAGCGTCCCTTCCCGCCTCCTTGACGCGCATGAGCGCCGCGCTGTCGAATTCCACGAGACCCGATGCGATGAGATTGAGGATAATGAACCCGGCAAGGATGAAAATAAAAAAGGTGAAGCGCGCGTTCTCCCTGATGCCGAGGATGTTCAGTCCCGCGATGGCCCAGAGTATGGCTATCACGACAAAGATGACCAGGTTCGGGGATTCGGAGATCCACGGGAAAAAAGACGTCGCGTTCAAAACCGCGCTCACCGACGAAATACAGGCAGTGAGCGTGTAATCGACCATGATGGAGGAAACGGCCACGAAAGACATCATCGGGCCGAGCACCAGATAGGAAAAGGAATAGACCCCTCCTCCTATGAGTCCGTGGTATTCCAGGATTTCGGCGATTTCCGTGAACCGGGTGCTCATGAACCGAATGAGAAGGCTGGTGAGCGCAATGAAGACGATGGCGCTGGTGCCGATGAACCGGTGCGCTTCCGCAGGAACATAGAAGATGGAGGTGAACTCATCCATCAGGGTGATGATGGCGACGGCCATCCAGGTCAGCCATACGCGGCCTCCCTGGGAAAACGTCAGCAGGTTGGGCCTTCGAAGCAGGTATCCGAAGACTCCGATCAAGGACAGATTGAGCAGAACGAGTACGACAATTTTCACGACGCGATTTTCCCCGATTCCTTTCGGCTACACCAATAATTCTAACGCACAACGCGCGTTCGGGACGCTTTGTTGCAAGGTTAAAAGCGAAAACCTTCGGAAGGGGGTGTCACAGCGGATCGAGGACCGGAAAGGAGCTGAGGATGGGAACGGGACCCATGCGCAGTCCGGGGTGGCTGATCCCCCTCGACGCCTGCGAGGTTAGCTGACGGGCTCGGACCGAAGAGGTGTTGCCCTATGCCGGAGTTCCGGCAATTCGCCCCGTGTTGCATGGTTCCCCCGCTCCAGGAATTCTGGACTCGGCGATTTGGCGGGAGCAGAGTAATCCTTCCCCGCACGGGAGTCAAGCAAGGTGAGACATCCGATCGATTTGCGGGAGAAATCCTTGCCCGCAGCGGGCGTCAGGCAAGGCGGAGACAAGGGGGACGGAGCTTGTGCATTTGCGCACTAGCATACGAAAATATTGAGTCATTCACAATTTTCAGATTGACGCACACGGAAATGCACTCCACCGATTTACGAATATCCAGCGTCTGAGAATTAAAATAGCTGAATAATCCAAATCGAATATGGGCAATAATTTTGAAATCAAAAATGCACATTTGTGCAAAGTTTGAATATTGCAATTGCGCACTAAAGTAGTCATAATATGGCGTCAACTTATTCGATTAATTCGCTATTATATATAGCAGCGCAAAAGTTTTTATGAGATTTCCAAAAAAGTTCTTGACAGTTCGCCAAACCTGTGGTTTTCTACAATTGCTCAAAAAGTTTATGTGTCAGCACTCTCCTGAATTTCCTTTCCGGCGCAATACGGCCTGAATGTTTGTTTTGGACTTATAGGCGACAAGGGGGACCACCGGCAGCCCGAAGTGGCGTTTGCCGGGCTTGTGAGTCCGGATCGGGCTGAATCCCGGCGCTGCGTTTCTTATACGGTTTTTTTTCATCTCGCTTTCAAGGGGCGGCTTCGACCGGCAGGGTGTTGCCTCCCTGGCAAAGACTCTCCCGGCGCCGGGCGCCGGCATGTGCCGGCGCGGATTGGACCGGCCCGGAAAACCATCGTACCGTCTCACCAAAAGGGAAAGGAGGTAAAGTCGGAGGCCTGGTTGTGAAAAGTTGAACAACCCCCAGTGTGTAACAGGTGTTCCTGCTGATGCCGGGCAAAGTTGCCGGCAATTTCTGAAAATCGGAATGACGTAGCACAGAAGGGAGGTAAGTAGATGTCTGAACAGCCGAACAAAACCAAGGGCGCAATCAAATTCTTCTTCTGGGGAATTATGACTGTGATCCTGATCGGGTGGACATGGAACTCTTACACGTCGGGCCAGCTGGTGAGCTGGTATTATCATGCCGCCAAATTTGACGGGTATGCAATCAACTCGGAATCCTTCAAGACGGCGAGCAAGGAAAAACCGGCATCCCTGGAAGTCGGGACTTTTCAGGCGATAGACGGGCTTAAGGCAGTTAAGGTCAAGAAGGGAGACCTCCTCCCCAAGGGCACCAACGGCGTCATAAGCGATAAGATCGTCAAGGAGGGCAAGCGCGCAAGCCTCGACGGCAATACGCTCAAGGTGACCGCCCCAAGCGAAATCAAGGAAGCCAAGGGCTTCAAGTACAAGGACACCTTCAAGCACAAGGGAGTGCAGACCGATCCGTGGTCCGGATTATGGAACGTACTGCTCGTTATCGGAATGGGCCTGTGCCTGGGCTACATGGCCGAGGGCTTTACCGACCTGCTGGGAATCAAACTCGAGAAGATCAAGCACTACGAAGGTGCCCATTAAACTGAACAGGAGGCAACGATGTTCGATTTCGCAATTGCGGGGATTCATGCCCCTATCTTCCTCCTCATACTGACCGGGTTCACTGTCGGTATAGTGGGCGGTTTTATTGGGGTGGGGGGCGGCTACATGGTCACTCCGGCCCTGATCGTTTTCGGTTTTCCGGGCTACATGGCTTCGGGAATCGACGTTACACACATAGCGGGCAAATCGGTCATTGCCACCATCCGGCACAGGCAACTCGGAAACATTGACTGGACGCTGGGCCTCGCGATGGTGGGCGGCACCATGCTGGGCGTCGAACTCGGGGTGCGGCTCCTCAACTATACCAAATCGATCGGCCTGTCCGGAGTGGTGCTTCTTGCGGCTTCGGTGGCCATCATGGTCGGTCTTTTCCTCTATACCCAGATAGAGACCCACAAGGCCCACAAGAAGATCAACGAACTGGCCGCGGAGGGCAAGAGCGTCGGCCGCGAACTGAGCGTCAGCCCGCTGCCGAAGTTCTTCCAGAGCATCAAGCTCTATCCCATCGTGCGCTGCCGCACCGCAAAGCTCGTCATTTCCATGTGGGTGGTCGTGATTGTCGGTGTTGCGACGGGTGTCCTGGCCGGCTTCTTCGGAGTCGGCGGCGGTTTCATCCGGGTCCCGTCCCTGGTCTATGTGGTTGGAGCCACGACGCACATCGCGGTGGGCACCGACCTCCTGGAAATCGTGGTTTCGGGCGGCTACGGAGCCTTGAGGCAGACGATGAGCGGCAACGTGGATATAGTCGCGGTCATGTTCATGATCGTCGGCGCGATGTTCGGAGCCCAGTTCGGAAGCATCGCGACGTCCTTCGTGCGCGGCCCGGCAATCCGCTACATCCTGAGCTATTCGCTCATCCTGGCCACCGTGGGCGCCTTCCTGCGGCTTGTCTACGTTCTGAGCGGCGGGACCTACGAGTTCCTGAACTTCGCGGCGGTCGTGTTCACCCTTGGTGAAATGATCTTCCTGTGTCTGTTCATCATCTCGCTTGTCATTTTCTCTGTCCGTCACCGCCAGGGCAAATGGGTCCCCGGCTGGATTCCTGCCCTTGTGGTTGCATCGTGACGGCGGTTTGCGACCGGTAGACGGATGTTTCCGATATGAGTCAAATCGGAAGTGGAGGTAAAGAATGAAAGTATTTATCGATTCCATGTTGGGCTACTGGATACTGCTTTTGGCCATTTCCCTGGGTGTGGCTGCCATGATTTACCAATTGTGGCTGCGCAACGTTATCTAATAAGGAGGATGCAGATGCAGATCCTGGCCAATATCGTTTTATATGGATTCCTTGCCTGGCTGCTCTATGAAAACATTATAGCGGAGTGGGATCCGTGGATGGCCTTTGTCGTCGGCTTCGTCGTGGTCGTCGCCATCGTGCTGACCATGATGCCGAACCTCCATGCGGCAACAACTTCTCCGGGGTCTTATCCGTATGACGACTGATACCGAAACGCTGCGGGCGAATCTTAGCAAGCTCTACGTGGATCGCACGATAGGGGACGTTACCGAGCGCGCATTCATGCGAAAGTCCGCTGAAAAAACGGTGGACCTCTATCGCGCGATCGTTCTGGGAAAACTCGTGAAGGGCGAGGAACTGGTTGCGGAACACCACACGATCAGTTCCCACTTCCGTGTGACCCAGTCGGTGCTCAGAGAGCCCGAGCAGCACGGAATCAGTTACTTTATGACAAACAGGCGCCTCCTGCGCCTGAGGTCCACCATCGCGCCAGGTCAGCCCCCCACGGCCGACCTGCGTGACGGGACCAGGGTGGATTCCATTCGGCTCGACCGGGTAACCGGTCTGAGTACGAAGCGCCAGTTTAGATGGGGTGAGGCGGGGGTGGGCGCCATGATGTGCTGTCTGGCGGCCGTCTTCGCCTCATGGCTGGAGATTACCGGCCCGGTTTTGATCGGCCTGGGAGGGCTTGGCATTTTGCATACCCTTCTGCGGCCGACCCGCTGGGTCGAGGTCAAAACCACAGCCGCAAAAGCCGAAAGCGATCCGATCCTGATCCATGCGGTAGGGAAAAAAAGCGCCCGAAAGCTGATAAAACTGCTCCGGGAGAGAGTGAGCCGGCCATGAAACCGGAAAAACCCAGAATCCTGCTCGTAGACGATGAGGTGGATTTCACGGGAAATCTGTCCATTGTGCTGGGGCGCCGGGGATTCGAGGTGGAAAGCGTGGCGGACGGGCTTTCGGCGCTGTCGCTGATTGCGGCAAGAAACTATAACGTAGTCGTCCTCGATTTGAAGATGCCGGGTATGAGCGGAACACAGGTGCTCTCGGAGATAAAGAGGTTTGCCCCTTCGACGCCGGTGATTCTGCTCACCGGGCATTACTCCACCACGGCCGAAGAGGAAGAGTCTTTGAATTCGGGGGTCTACGCTTATTTGCTGAAACCGTGCCCCATAACCAGGCTGCTGGCCCTGATAGCCGCAGCCTGCGGCGCTGGTGCGAAAAGCCGCGCCTCGTGCCCTTTGTAAGGGGGCAATCGGGGTCCGGCGCACTGTTATCGCATGCTTTGGAGGCAATGAACCGGGAGGGAGCCGCTTCCGGGCAATACTGTTGACTTTAAGGCGATTGAGCAACCAATGACGTCACCCCGGCGAACCCCGGATCGGGTCCGGGGCAGGCTCCGGGGGCCGGCAGGTTATGCAGAAAAGGCGCTCCGGATTCCGACTTCCGTCGGAATGACGTCCATGGGGGACAGTCCCCAAAGGGTCGTTAAGTCAAACAACATTGCCGCTTTCGGGCGTCCCCTCCCCGGAAAACTTCGAGCCGGCCTTCCTGAGGTCCGCTTCGGAACGGAACCGGTGCACACTTGATAATGAACGGTCCGAATGTCGATTTATGGATAAAAGCGGTCATCCCCCCCATGAAATTGATCCGACCGCCAATCCGTCCGGCGGAATGTCCGGTCGGCTCCGGCGAGGTTTGCTCTTTTTCCTGGAAGCCATCGGCTTAAAGGCGGAAAGAGGACCGGACCGGTCTGCCCAGCTTTCAAAACTAAGACTTTACCACACCGAATTTCGAAAACTCCTCTCCGCCAACAACAGCTTCCTGGAAGCGCTCGGGAACCTGGAAAGCAAACGGCAGGGCATGGAATTCCTCGACCGTGCGCTGATCAAGGGCAAGGTCATCAGGATGATCGCCGACGTTCATGCGATGGTGGAGAGTCTCAATACGATTTCGCAGGATCGCTACCCTGCCCTGCGGGACCGCCTGGATCGGATAGTGAGCGTTCTGGGTTCGATCCTGGAAGACTCCGCCGGCTCGGAAGGAGCGCTCGTCATGGACCTGCCGCAAATACTCCGGGAGCATGCCGGGTTGACCGGGGGCAAAATGTCAAACCTCGGCGAATTGAAAAACGTACTTACCCTGCCCACGCCCGACGGCCTGGCGATCACCACGGCGGCCTACCGCCTGCTTCTCGAAAAGGGGGGCTTGCGGTCCTGGGTCCAGGAGATGCACGTGGGTCCGATCTCGCCGGAAAAGATTGCGGAAATCAGCGCCGAGCTGCAGGGGCGCATCCTCGCGCTCGAAATCCCGAATGAACTCGCGGAGGAATTCCGCGGGGGCTTCGAAAGGTTCCGCGCGAGGACCGGCGGGGGCCGGCGGCTTGCCGTCCGGTCGAGCGCCGTGGGGGAGGACAGCGAATTCTCCTTTGCCGGCCAGTTTCTCTCCGTTCTCAATGTCGAGGGCGAGGACCTTCCCCGGGCCTACCTGCGCGTGCTGGCAAGCCTGTATTCCCCCGAAGCGATCCGGTACAGGCTCCTTCACGGCATTTCGGGAGAATCGGCGGAAATGGCCGTAGGTGTTGTCGAAATGATCGAAGCGCAGGCAAGCGGAGTCGTTTTTTCAAAAGACCCGGACAGGCCCGAATCCGGGGATGTCCTTATCCAGGCGATCAAAGGACTCGGATTGCCCCTGGTGGATGGAACGGTTTCGCCCGAGGCGATTTTCGTCCCGCGAAAAGCGAACGGACGCCCTTACGTCCGCCGTCCCTCACGCCAGGCCCTGCGTATTGAACCTGCGCCGGGAGGAATTGCTGAAGTTCCGCTTGCGCCCGATGAAGCCGTACTTCCATGCATTACCGACGAGGAGGCGGCGCAGCTTGCGCGCTGGGCGGTCATGCTGGAGACGCACTTCGGGACCCCCCAGGACATCGAGTGGGCCATGGACGGCGAGAGGCGCTTTGTTCTCCTCCAGTCGCGGCCTCTCAGGCTTCCGCCGGAACATGCCTCCGCGGCCCAGCCCCTGGCGGACTACACGCTGCTGCTCGGCGGAGGCGAGACCGCCTGCCCGGGCGTCGGAACGGGACCCGCCGTCTACGTGGATGCAGACGGCAGCCTGGACGACTTTCCCGACGGCGCGGTGCTCGTGGCCCGCCGTTCTTCCCCCCGGTTCGTGCACCTGCTCTCGCGGGCAAGGGCGATCGTAACCGACACCGGAAGCACGACGGGCCATATGGCCTCCCTCGCCAGGGAATTCCGGGTGCCGGCTCTTTTGAATACCGGCGTGGCAACCCGGGCGATTCCGGCCGGCGCCGTCGTCACCGTGGATGCAAACAGCGGCTTCGTCTATGAGGGGGAAGTCCCCGAACTGGCCGCACGGGCCGGCGATGAACTGGAATGCAGCGCTCCGCTGTGCCAGACCCCGGAATTCAGGCTCCTCGAAAGGGTCCTGGAAATCACGTCTCCCCTGCGCCTTACCGACCCGGGCTCCGGCAACTTCACGGCTGAGAGCTGCAACACGCTTCACGACATCACCCGCTTTGTCCACGAGAAGTCTTACCGGGAGATGTTCCTGCTGGGCGAAAACGTGGGCGACCTGAGGCCGGTCAGCTACTGCCTCGACGTCTTTCTCCCCGTCGATCTCTACATAATCGACCTGGGCGGGGGATTGCAGGAGGGCATCGAGGGGCCGAAGGTAAAACCCTCGCAGATCACATCCGTTCCCCTGGCGGCGGTAGTAAAGGGCATGCTGCGCGAAGGGCTTCCGCGGTTCGGCCCCAAACCCATGGACATGCGGGGCCTTTTTTCGGTCGTGATGCGCCATGCCATGACCAGCCCGGAAGAGGAGCAGTCGTTTCGGGAACCCTCCTACGCCATTGCCTCGGACTGCTATCTCAACTATGCGGCGCGCGTCGGCTACCACTTCAGCGTCGTGGATGCCTACTGCAGCCAGGCGCCGAACAAGAACTACATCAGCCTGCTGTTTCGGGGGGGGGCCGCGGACTACACCCGGCGGAACCGCCGCGTGCGGGCGATAGGAGCAATACTCAAGGAACACGGATTTTCGCTCGAACTTGCCGGCGATGCGGTAAGCGCCCGGCTGAGCAAGGCGCCTGCGGCCGAGACCGTCAGGCAGTTGGAAATGGTCGGCGCTCTTCTCCAGTTCTTCAGGCAGATGGACGCAGCCATGGCCGATGAAGAGTCCGTACTCACGTTAAAAGATGCTTTCCTCAGGGGAGATTACGCGTTGAAGCAGGTTGCGGGAAACTGATTCCTGTCGTTCATTAGAACCGTAGGGCCGGGGGTGCCCCATGATCTACGTAAGGGCATTGAATGTCGAGGAATTCGAAGAACTCAGGGTGATGAGCCGGAGGGAGATCGGGCGCGTGAGCCAGCGCGCCCAGATGGTGCTGCTTTCGGCAAAGCATTGGAAGGTGCCCCGGATTGCATCCCTGTTCGAAGTCAGTCCGGCAACGGTTCGCTCATGGATACGCAAGTTCGAAACGGAGGGTCCCCGAGGCCTCTACGACACGAGCAGAAGCGGAAGACCGCGCAAGGAGGCCGTCGAGATGGCGCTGACGTAATCGCGCCCGGTTCCAGAATAGAGGAGATGCCGCACCCGTACTCATCCCGAACACGGTCGTTAAGCCCCTCAGCGCCGATGGTACTGCGCGGGTCGACTGACGTGAAAACGAAAAGACGCGAAGAAAGTCTGGAGACAAGGATAAATCGTTACACAGGAGCACCTTCCAGGCGCGATTGTGACCTGAGACTTTGGTCGACGGAGGGCGCCTGGGACGTTTATAGGCCAAGAAGGGGATTTAAGTCTCACGCGAGGCCGCGAGGCCGCGAAGAAGAACGAAAATCTTTATTTCACGGAATTTAGGTGACAGCCGCCCAATTCTTCATACCCCCAGTCGGAAAACCGGTTGGGGGTTGTTGCGTGTGCCCCCCTGAAGATCTACCCCAAGCCGAAGCGGATTTTGATTTGAGTCGCGCCGGCACGGCCTGATACCCGACGTCAAGCGCTCGAGATTTCGCTGTAAACAACGTCCGCGCCCAATGGAGAAGGTGCCGCTCGGATTAATTTCTCACTGGCTCCTGATCATAACTTAACCTTTCCGGGGTTCGGGGTGTTGGCCAGATATTTTGAATCGTTGCATTAACTGCATGCTGGCTGTAGTATCGGCACTGAGCGAGATATCAGATTTCGAACTGCCACAGGCATTTAGCCAAGGATTTACGGTCATAAAGTCATCTTTCAGGATTCACCGGGCAATTATCAATGACAGAACAAAAAATCGAACGCGAATTGCTCGAAAAACTGGGAGATCTCAAATACATCTATCGCTCTGACATCCGCGATCGCGCCACGCTGGAAAGGAACTTCCGCGAGAAGTTCGAGGCGCTCAATCGCGTGCACCTGACCGAGGGCGAGTTCCCCCGCCTGCTGGAACAAATCGTCAGCCCCAGCGTATTCGCCAACGCCCAGCACCTGCGCGAGCGCAACACCTTCGTGCGCGAGGATGGCACGCCGCTGCAATACACCCTGGTGGACCTCAAAGATTGGTGCAAGAACAGCTTCGAGGTGGTCAACCAACTGCGCATCAACACCCAGAACAGCCACCGCCGCTATGACGTGATCCTGCTGATCAATGGCGTGCCCGTGGTGCAGATCGAGCTCAAGGCGCTGCAAATCAGCCCGCGCCGAGCTATGCAGCAGATCGTCGACTACAAGAACGACCCTGGAAACGGCTACACCAAGACGCTGCTCTGCTTCGTTCAACTATTCATCGTCAGCAACCGCAGCGACACCTGGTACTTCGCCAACAACGACGCCGAGCATTTCAGATTTGACGCTGATGAGCGCTTCCTGCCGCTGTATCAGTTCGCCAACAAAGACAACAGAAAGATCACTCACCTCGACACCTTCGCCGACGCATTCCTGCCCAAATGCATGCTGAGCGAGATGATCAGCCGCTACATGGTCCTGGTTATTAGCGAGCGCAAGCTGATGATAATGCGGCCTTATCAGGTCTATGCGGTGCGGGCCATCGTTGATTGCATCCACCAGAACCGCGGCAACGGTTACATATGGCACACCACCGGCAGCGGCAAGACGCTAACTTCCTTTAAGGCCTCCACCTTGCTCAAGGACAACCCTGACATCGACAAATGTCTGTTCGTCGTGGACCGCAAGGATCTCGACCGCCAGACCCGCGAGGAATTCAACAAATTCCAGCCGGGCTGCGTTGAAGAGAACACTAACACCGAGACCCTGGTGCACCGCTTGCTCTCCACCGACTACGCCGACAAGGTCATCGTCACCACCATCCAGAAACTCGGCCTCGCATTGGACGGCAATAACAGGCGCCAATACAAAAAACGTTTGGAGCCCCTGCGCAATAAGCGCGTGGTGTTCATCTTCGATGAATGCCACCGCTCCCAGTTTGGCGAGAACCACAAGGCCATCAAGGGATTCTTTCCAAAGGCCCAGCTCTTCGGCTTCACCGGCACGCCGATCTTCGAGGACAACGCCAGCTACCAGCAGATCGAGGGCCAACAGGCTTCATTCGTCACCACTGAAGACATCTTCGAGAAGCAGCTCCACGCCTACACTATTACACACGCCATCGAAGACCGGAACGTCCTGCGCTTCCACATCGACTATTTCAAAGCTGAGGGCAAAGACAAACCCAAAGCCGGGGAGACGCTAGCCCGCAAGGCCGTGGTCGAGGCCATCCTGGCCAAACATAACGCCGCCACTAATGGCCGCAAGTTTAACGCCATCCTGGCCACCGCCCGCATCAACCAGGCCATCGATTATCACCGCCTCTTCACAGAGATTCAGGCCCAGCGGCAGGCCGAAGACGAAACCTTCCAACCGCTAAACATCGCCTGCGTCTTCTCGCCTCCGGCGGAAGGCAACAAAGACGCGCAGCAGATCCAGGAAGACCTGCCCCAGGAAAAGGCCGACAACCAGGAGGCCCCGGAGGAGAAGAAGGCCGCGCTCAAGGCCATCATCGCGGACTATAACGCGCGGTACGGCACCAACCACGACATCAACAACTTCGATCTCTACTACCAGGACGTGCAAAAACGCATTAAGGACCAGCAATACCCAAACCGCGACCTGCCCCACGCCCAGAAGATCGACGTCGTCATGGTCGTGGACATGCTGCTCACCGGCTTCGATTCCAAGTACCTGAACACCTTGTACGTCGATAAGTATTTCAAGCACCACGGCCTGATCCAGGCGTTGTCGCGCACCAACCGCGTGCTCAACGACACCAAGCCGTACGGGAACGTACTCGACTTCCGCGAGCAGAAGGATGCCGTCGACGCCGCCATCGCCTTGTTCTCCGGCGAGAAGGCCGACCGCGCCAAGGAGATCTGGTTGGTCGATCCCGCCCCGGTGGTCATCGGCAAGCTGGAGCAGGCCGTCACCGCGCTGAATACCTTTATGACCTCTCAGGGCTTGGCCTCCATGCCGGAAGAGGTCCCCAACCTCAAGGGTGACGAGGCGCGTAGCCAGTTTATCAGCCTGTTCAAGGAGGTGCAGCGTCTCAAGACCCAGCTCGACCAATACACCGACCTGAGCGAGGACAACGCTGCCAGCATCGAGCGGGTCATCCCGCAAGACCAATTGCAGGCTTTCCGTGGCGTCTATCTGGAGACCGCGCAACGCCTCAAGGCCCAGCAGAGTAAGGGCGACGACGATAGCAGCCCGTTGCAGCAGCTCGATTTCGAGTTCGTACTGTTCGCCTCGGCGGTGATCGATTATGACTACATCATGGCCCTGATCGCCCGCTACACCCGGACCGCGCCCGCCAAGCAGAAGATGAGCCGCGACGAGTTGATCGGCCTGATCCAATCCGACGCTAAGTTCATCGACGAGCGTGACGATATTGCCGAGTACATCGGCACCCTCAAGACCGGCGAGGGCTTGAGCGAGCAGACCATCCGCCAGGGTTACGAGTCCTTCAAGGCCGTAAAATTAGCCCGCCAACTGGCGGCCATCGCCGATAAGCATGGCCTGGAAACGGCGGCCCTGCAAGCCTTCGTGGACGGCATCATGGGCCGTATGATCTTCGACGGCGAAGCCTTAATCGACCTGCTCGCCCCGCTTGAACTCGGCTGGAAGGCGCGCATGCAGAAGGAACTGGCCTTGATGGAAGACCTGATGCCGCTGTTGCACAGACTCGCGCAGGGGCGGGAAATTTCGGGGTTAGGGGCGTATGAGTACTAAAGCTAAAGTTGGTGGGAAGGTGCCCAAGCTGCGGTTTCCTGAGTTTCGGGATGCACCTGTGTGGGACGAAACAACACTGGAAGATGTTGGGCAATTCGTTAAGAAAAAGATGCCCTTGAATGAGCTTACCCTCAAGACCTACGTCAGCACTGAGAATCTCTTACCTGAATACGGTGGCTTTTCAATCGCATCCAAACTTCCGCAATTGGGCACGGTCACCGGATTCAAACAGCAAGACATTCTGATTTCAAATATTCGCCCTTATTTGAGAAAGGTATGGCTCGCATTATTTGATGGCGGTGCATCCAATGACGTAGTGGTTATTCGCTCAAAGAATAATGACAGCAGCGAATTTCTAGCCTTCTTGCTTATGAATGACGAATTCATAGGTTATGTAATGAAGGGAGCTAAAGGCGTAAAAATGCCCAGAGGGGATGTCTCTCTAATGAGAAAATACCCTTTGGCGGTTCCTTCGAAAGTGGAACAACAAAAAATTGCCACGTGCCTTACTTCCATCGACGAACTCATCGCCACGCGAACCCAAAAACTTGGCGCCCTGAAAGCCCATAAAAAAGGCCTTATGCAGCGGCTTTTCCCGGCAGAGGGCGAAACCGTACCCAATCTGCGGTTTCCTGAGTTCCGCGATGCACCTGAGTGGAAGGAGAAGAGGGCTGGCACCCTGTTTATAAACCGAACAGAAGAAGGTGTGGCTGGACTTCCAATTTATTCAGTTACGATGAATGACGGGATGATAAAACGGGCTTTGCTTGATCGTCACCTTGAAGATATTGCTAAACCTGAAGGCAATAAAAAAGCATATAAAAATGATATCGTATACAACATGATGCGAATGTGGCAGGGGGCTTTCGGTGTAGTTGTTGAAGATTGTATGGTAAGCCCTGCATACGTTATTCTAGCGCCACGGGATAGGGCCTGTTCTAATTTCTTTGGCTACCTGCTGAAGTTGCCGAGATATTTGCGGCTCCTTGCATGTCATTCACAAGGCCTAACATCGGATAGATTGCGGCTTTATTACAAAGATTTCGCACGCATTCCTTTATTATGTCCAGCTTTCCCCGAGCAACAAAAGATTGCCTACTTCCTGTCTTCCATCGACGAACTCATCGCCGCCCAAACCCAAAAAATCGAATCCCTCAAGTCCCACAAAAAAGGCCTTATGCAGCAACTTTTCCCGGTTGTTGAAGAGGAAGACAGATGAGCAGGAGAGTGCGACCTATCTCAATGAGGCGCCTAGTTCAGAGGTTGCGTGATGACCTGAGGGATACAGCCAATGGCAGTATCAATTTTGTGTTGCTCTATGCATACAATGGTACTGGAAAAACACGTTTGTCGATGGAGTTCAAGGATACGGGAAAGAGAAAAAGAGGTACCGAACGCGACACACTCTACTTTAATGCTTACACGGAGGATCTATTCCATTGGGACAATGATCTGGAAGGTGACAGTACGCGGCATCTAAAGATCAATTCTAGCTCCCGTTTCTTTCTCGGCTTTAAGGAACTGGCGCTTGAAGACAAGATCAGGCCGTTTCTGTATCGTTACGCCGATTTCGATTTTCTCATCGACTACGAAAACTGGACGATTACCTTCTCCCGCGAAGGCGTGAACTACATCAAGGTGTCCCGTGGCGAAGAGAACATCTTCATCTGGTGCATTTTCCTGGCGATCTGCGAACTGACCATCGATGGAGCCGAGTCCTACGACTGGGTCAAATTCTTCTATATCGACGACCCGATTTCCTCGCTGGATGACAACAACGCAATCGCCGTAGCCAGCGACCTGGCGCATTTGCTCAAGCGGGGAACACATCGCGTGAAGACCGTGATCTCCTCCCACCACGGCCTTTTTTTCAATGTGATGTGCAATGAACTGAAGACATTTAGAACGAATCAGTATTTCCTGCACCGGGGCGGGCCACCGGACACCTACCTACTTCAAAATACTGACGATACGCCTTTCTTCCACCATGTGGCCATGTTGAGCGAGCTTCAGAAGGCTGCGGCTGCGGGACAGCTTTATACCCATCACTTCAACATGCTGCGCAGCATCCTGGAGAAGACCGCCACCTTTTTTGGCCTTAAAGATTTCTCATCATGTATTGATGGTATGTCTGATAAAGAGTTATACGCTCGGGCGCTAAACTTGCTAAGCCACGGGAATTATTCGATCTACGAGCCCAAGGAGATGGTGCCTGATAACAAAAGCCTGTTCCGTGAGGTCCTCAGGGCTTTTCTTAACCGCTATCGCTTCGAGTTGCCGGCACTCGTCGCCCAAACAACGTCACAAGAGAACATGCTATGACCGAAAGTGATCAAAAACAACTTGGCGCTACCCTCTGGGCCATTGCCGACCAATTGCGCGGCGCCATGAACGCAGACGATTTCCGCGACTACATGCTGTCTTTCCTTTTCCTGCGCTATCTTTCGGGCAACTACGAGGCAGCCGCCAAAAAGGAGTTGGGGCGCGACTACCCGGACAACACGGCCCAGCCCAACACGCCGCCGTTGCGCCTATGGTACGACGCCAACGAGGTGGACATTCAGGAATTCGAGAAGCAGATGCGCCGAAAGGTGCACTACGTGATCAAGCCGGAATACCTCTGGAGCAGCATCGCCGAGCTGGCGCGCACCCAGAACGACGAACTGCTGCATACCCTGCAAAAGGGCTTTAAATACATCGAAAACGAATCTTTCGAGAGCACCTTCCAGGGCCTGTTCTCGGAGATCAACCTAGACTCGGAAAAGCTCGGCAAGAAGTATCCAGACCGCAACGCCAAACTGTGCGCCATCATCACCAAGATTGCCGAGGGCATCGCCAAATTCTCGACCAGCACCGACATCCTGGGTGATGCCTACGAATTCCTGATCGGCCAGTTCGCGGCGGGTTCCGGCAAAAAGGCCGGGGAATTTTATACACCCCAGCAGATCTCCACCATTCTCTCCGAGATCGTCACCTTGGACGGTCAGGACCCAACCGCGGGCAAAAAGAAGAAGCTGAACAGAGTCCTGGATTTCGCCTGTGGCTCCGGCTCGCTGTTGCTCAACGTGCGCAAGCAGCTCGGGCCGCACGGTATCAGCAAGATCTACGGCCAGGAAAAGAACGTCACCACCTACAACCTGGCGCGCATGAACATGCTGCTGCATGGGGTTAAGGATTCGGAGTTCGAGATCTACCACGGAGATTCGCTGCTCAATGACTGGGACATCCTCAAAGAGGCCAACCCTGCCAAGAAACTGCAATTCGATGCGGTGGTCGCCAACCCGCCGTTCAGCTATCGCTGGGAGCCGACCGAGGCTTTGGCTGAGGACTTTCGCTTCAAGAACTACGGCCTGGCTCCCAAATCTGCCGCCGACTTCGCCTTCCTGCTGCACGGCTTCCATTTCTTGAGCCAGGAGGGCGTGATGGCCATTATCCTGCCTCACGGCGTGCTATTCCGTGGAGGCGTGGAGGAACGTATCCGCACCAAGCTGCTCAAGGACGGCCACATTGATACCGTCATCGGCCTGCCCGCAAACCTCTTCTTCTCCACTGGTATCCCGGTCTGCATCCTTGTTCTAAAGCGCTGCAAGAAACCGGATGACGTACTGTTCATCAACGCCAGCGAACACTTCGAGAAAAACAAGCGGCAGAACCACTTGCTGCCCAAGCACATCGACAAGATCGTCTCGACCTATCAGTTCCGCAAGGAAGAAGAAGGTTATTCCCGGCGGGTCTCGATGGAGGAGATTGAGACCAATGACTTCAACCTGAACATCTCTCGTTATGTCAGTACCGCCAAACCGGAGAAAGAAATCGATCTCGGTGCGGTAAACAAGGAGCTTGTGGCATTGGAGGAGAAGATTGTGGCTGCCACGAACAAGCACAACGAATTCCTTAAGGAGCTTGGCTTGCCGCCCCTACCCTGATTGAGTCGTTTGCTGACCGGTGATCTTAGTTGTTCGGGCCAATGAGCAATCCCGGAAAAGTTCAAACATCTCTCATCCTCTTACTTATGTAAAACTCCGCCTTGTTCGGAGAGCATAACGCATAACGATTATGACCTGAAGATGTTAACCAAAGGGCAGAGCCCACTCGTAACGCCATACTGGAGAGCTGTCTTCAGTTCGCGTGGTTCTGAATGGGTCGGTAGCGGGATTGATAGCCGCCTTTAAAGCTGGAAAAAGATGGGCAAAGGTCCCGGTGCAATTTGTCCTGCTTTTACCGGCCTATCCCGACCCGGCAAGAGACGCATGCAACTTCAGGCCGCTCGCCTCAGCCCGACTGACTTGGCGTACTCCAATGCGATCCGCTGGAAAACCTCTGCCTGCGTAGGATAGCAGTGGACCGTCTCAGCCAGCGCCTCCATCGTCAGCTTGCTCGTAATAGCCAGCGTCAGTTCGCTGATCATCTCCCCGGCGTGCGCCGCCACCAGCGTCGCTCCGACGATTTGGCCCGTTCCTCTGCGGGTGTAGATTTCAGCGAACCCTTCCTCTTCACCATCTATAAATGCCCGCTCCACCTTCGAAAGTTCCAGTCTGTAGGTGTCCAGGGAGACACCCTCCCCGGCCGCCCGGATTGGGGTCAAGCCAACGCTTGCTATCTCGGGGTCGGTGTAGGTGCAGTGCGGAATGATCAAGTTCCGCGCCCTGCGGTTTGCCCCGTCCAGGGCGTTGGCAACGCACAGCCGCGCGGTCGCCATTGCCGCGTGGGTGTACTTTTCCGGGAACGCAACGTCGCCTGCGGCGTAGACGGCCGGGTTGTTCGTCCTCAGGTACTCATCGGCCTCCACGCCCCCATCTTTCACCCGTATTCCAGCGGCCTCGAGTCCCAGATCTTCAATGTTTGCCCTGCGGCCGATGCCCAGCAGAAGTACGTCATATTCAAATTCCCGCGTTCCAGCCCGACCCTGCGCCATCAGCCGGCCTTTTGCCGCCCGCACAGCCTTAAGTTCAAAATGCAGGCGAATTCCATCTTGCTCGAACCGGCGGCGCAGCAACTCGCCCGCCTCCGGCACGTCCTTCGGCAACAGGTTCTTCCCGGAGTGGACAAGATCGACTTCGCTGCCTAATCGGCGAAATGCCTGGGCCAATTCGGCGCCCAACGGCCCGCCTCCAAGCACCAACAACCTGCGGGGAAGTTCGGTCAGTGAAAAGACGGTTTCGTTGGTCAGGTACTCGCCCTCATGGAGTCCTTCGATGGCCGGCGCAACGGGGCGTGCGCCGGTCGCGATCACCGCCTTGGTGAAACGCAGCTCGCGGCCGTCTACGGTCACTGCGTTGCGCCTGGTGAAGCGGGTGTGGCCGAGGTAGACGTCCACTCCTGCCCCGGCGACCGCTTGAACGGAGTCACCCGCGCTGCTCATGGACCGGATGCGGCGGACGCGTTCCATCACCTTGGCGAAATCGACTTGCGGGGTCGAGTTGAGCCGGAAACCGAAATCAGTTCCCCTTTCGGCCTCGTGGACAGCGCGGGCGCTGCGGATCAGCGCCTTGCTTGGTGTGCAGCCGTAGTTGACGCAGGTCCCGCCGGTCAACCATTTCTCCGTCATAGCAACTCGATGGCCGCCCGCTGCGGCCGTCAATGCTGCCACCAGCCCGGCTGGACCTCCGCCGATGACCACGAGATCGTAGTCGCCGCCGGGCGGGTTTCGCCAGTTCGACGGGTGGCCCTGGTTGATCGTGCGTTGGTTATACATATCAGATGGAAATAGTTCTGCGATCATTGTCATATCCTCCCGAAAACCGTTACTTAGCAGGTTCTTATTCGCCCTTGCCTTTGCTGCCGGGTGAACACCCGGTCATCCGCGGCACTTGCTTGATGGCAGACGCTGCCGGCTGACAGTCGGCTCAGCCTTGGTCTTCGCCTTACAAGCCTTGCCGGGATCGGTAAAACTGAACCAAAAGAATTGGCGGGGTCCTTTGGGGAACCGCACCCATATTTTTCAAGGTAAGGCGTCTAGGTAAAAATGCCGCCTCACCCCTGGAGAGGAAGGGCGGTCCATGGTGCGTGCCTGGAGTGCTAGAAAGACGAAATATCCGCAGATTTCGGGGATTCTCGCAGATTTTCGCGGATTTTTCCGGGTTTTGTTTTTTGAAGGATCATCATCTGCAGGCAGGTATTCTTTGCCCCCCAAGAATTCTTCCGCCGG
>JAEZXS010000308.1 GCA_023442755.1 Pseudomonadota bacterium
CTTCGACGCAGACCTGCCCGGGAAGACCCTGGTAATCAGCATCAAGGCTCCTGCCGGCCAATGTACGCAACTGTCCCTTCTGAACGGTGCTACTTTGCGTTTCGAGCCTCGTTTCGACACCACCGGGATCACGGGCTGGACGGTGTCCGGCACCCTTGCCGTCATGATGGGCTTTTTGGGAGAGTAGTGCGCAGTGCGATCACACGATAATCAATTTTTGGCATGAATGTTGCTCAATCGTAAAGCCGAAGAGCAGAGATGCCGGATTGTTCGCATAAGGATAAAGGGAAGGCTGATACATACCGATAGTGGAACTGAAGGCGGCCCCCTTTTGGGAATTTAAAACCCACTTACTAGAGGAGAAGGAAAATGTTTATCAAAATGAGGGAAAGTAAAGGTTTTACCCTGGTGGAATTGATGATCGTCGTGGCGATCATAGGGGTCCTTGCGGCGGTCGCCGTTCCTTACTACCAGAAGTACATCCAGAAATCGCGCCTGACCAGCAAGGTGTTCCCCGGCATGCACGCCATCGAAACAAACATGGCGACCTATTACAGCTTCCAGACAACTTTTACCGGCGTTGGTGGCGCCACTTTCAGGACTCTTATCACGGATGCCAACACGAATTGCTTCTCACCTACACTGAACGGTCGTGACCTGGTTGTCACCATCAAATCTCCCGCCGACCAGTGTACCCCGCTGCGCGCGCTGCACGGCCAGGTGCTGCGTGCCGGTCCGGTTGTCCAGAACACAACGATTACCGGTTGGGCAATTTCCGGTACTCTTGCCGTCAATCTCGGCCTTGCGGGTGAAAGATAGCAACTATCCTGACTGGATAAAGAATGCCGGCTCAAGGCCGGCATTCTTTTCCGTTAGTGTCTCAAAGAGGAAGGAAATGGAAAAAGCACCTGGATCGGGAGCAGGGAAGTGGCTCAGATGGCTGCTCCCCGGCGTTTTTATTCTGATCGTTTTTGCGTCCTATTCGAATACCTTTACCTCGCCTCCCTACCTGGACGATTTCCATTCTTTCATCACTGAAAAAAGTGTGTACATCGACAACCTGTCGCTTTCGAGCGTACTGTCGCTGTTCCATACCAAGTTCGGTCTTACGCGTTCCATACCCGTAATAACTTTTGCATTGAATCACAAGCTCGGCAACAGCAACCTGATTTATTTCCACCTGGTAAACATCGTCATTCATGTGCTTGCTTTCCTGTCCGTGTACTTCCTGGCGCGGCAGGTCATTAACGTCGAAAAAAATCGCCATTGTGAAGCGTTTTCCGACATGCTCGCAGGCTGGCTTCCCATATGCATTGCCGCTCTCTGGGCGCTGAATCCCGTGCAGACGAACGCGGTCACCTACCTGGTGCAGCGTATGGCCTCCCTGCAGGCCCTTTTCTATTTCCTGGCCATAGGGTGTTATCTCAAAGCCAGGATGTGCTCTCCGGAGCATGTGCGAAAGGCGGTCGCCTGGTTTGCTGCCTGCGCCCTGGCCACGCTCGGGGCCCTGCTTTCGAAGGAAAACTCTTTTATTTTGCCGGTTACCTTCGTACTGACGGAGGTGTGGTTCTTCGAATCCGCACTGATCAAAAAAAACTGGCAGCGGTTCAAAACGGCGCGATGGAAACTGTGGCTGCCCGTTATAATCTTCGGGGCGGTCTTCGCAATTTACGCATTTGATAATTTGTATTCCAGAATTGTAAGCGGGTATGCGAACCGCAGCTTCACGATGTCCGAGCGGCTCCTGACCGAGAGCAGAATCGTGATCTGGTATATCTCACTCCTGCTTTGGCCCGACCCCGGCAGAATGTCGATGGAACACTATGTCGGCATTTCCACTTCGCTTTTCAGCCCGCTCACGACGCTATTTTCCATCCTGGCGATCGCGGGGCTCCTGGCGGGGTCGATCCGCCTGCGCCGAAAATATCCCCTGGCCACTTTCGGGATTATCTGGTTTTTCCTGAACCTGGTGACCGAATCCACGATCCTGCCGTTCGAACTGGTCTTCGAACACAGGCTCTACCTGCCTTCCTTCGGTATCTTCCTGTCGGTAGCGGTGCTGCTGGCCCGGGGACTGCGCTTTTGCGCAAGAAAACTCCCCGAGATCGAGTACGTGAAGCTGTTTTGTTCGATGGTAATCCTGCTGGCCTGTGCTTCGGCCCTGCTGACCTTTATTCGAAACGAAGACTGGGAAAATACGCTGAGCATCCAGTATGATGCGGTCGTCAAATCTCCCAATCTTCCCCGGACGAATGCGAACTTTGCCAATGCGCTTCTGAAGATTGGACAGTTCGAAGAGGCGGTGAAATATGGCGAGTTGGCTCTCGAAAAGAGCCGGCCCGGTCTTGAATCGTACGCGGTGGCTAACAATGCCATTGTGGCCTCGCTTATAAACATGGGCCGGTACGACGAGGCGTTCCAGCGCGGCGAGAAGTTCCTCTCCAACTATCCGAAGGACATGGATGGCGATGCGCTTCCCATGCTATGCCTGAATCTTGCCCAGGCATACATGCTTAACGAGAGGGAAGCGGATGCATTTCGCGTGATCGAGCAGGCTTATAAGTTCATCCCGCTCCTGGACAATGCGGTGCACAGGAAGGAGTCGGTAGTCGCTGAACTCGGAAAGCTGCTGACGCTGTGCCGGGCGAAGAGTATCGACCTGAATGGCGATGGCCGGCCCGACCCCGGGGATGAACCGATCAATCTGTGGATCGCGCTGCAGGTGGAGAAATGGGGTGATGTCCAGTACGCCGGTGAGTTGCTCGAACGTGAGTATGCCCGCAACCCAGAGGACACGCAACTGGCGGCTACCGTTCAGAAATTGAAAGACGAAGCTGCGCGGAATCTCGAACAGAAGCGGCGGTGGAACTTCGCCCGGGAATACGTGCGAAAACCCTACTCCGGGTTCAATATCTGCATGGCGATTGCATACATGGTGCAGGAACGACAGGGAATACCGGATTATTTGCTCAGGCTGGGGGAAAAATGTAAGGACTGGGCGCTGGCGATGCGTCCCGAATCTCCCGACGTGCTGCTCCTGGCCGGGTGGTACGCGTTCAACGCCGACAGGAGCGAGGAGGCCGTTTCCCTGGCGCGCAAGGCCCTCGAGTACGATCCTCAAAGTGCCAAGGTCTGGCTCGGGATGGGATTTTTCCTGGCAAAGGCCGGTCGGCCGTTCGATGCCGCGGATGCGTTCACCAGGGTAATCGAACTGTACCCGGGCTATTCGCGGCGTGAGGCGCTCGAGAACTCGTGTGAGCAGTTGCGAAACGGTGAGTCCATCGAGTCGATTACCGGGGCCGGACCCAGTTCCGGCATGAAAGCCGGGTTGAAGCCGGTTCCGGCGAGCTAGGCGGTGCTGCCCAAAGGGGGCAGAGTCTCTTTTTCGTTGCGATGTAGGTTGGTTAGTGCGAATATTGACGAAATCCCTGTTTTATCTACAATTCGGCAATCACTCAGGTATGAGAGGGCGGGCTATGAAAGCGCACGGAATCATGCATGCGCACGGGGCTGTTATCGTGACAATCGCGCTGCTGGGGCTGGTTATTTGGACCCCGGCTGTTCAGGGCTCCCAGCAACCGGCTCCTTCGGCCGGGACAGTAAGAACTGGGGC
>JAEZXS010000309.1 GCA_023442755.1 Pseudomonadota bacterium
CGGTGTAGAACACAATGTTCGCCGTAAAAAAAACAAAAAAGAAATCCTTGCCCTCCTCCTGCCAGATCTCCGAGGGTTCGACCTTGCGCACCGCAATGTTTTCCAGCCGGTTGATCCTGCCCTGCTGTATCATCCGGGCGAACTCGATCCTGAAATAATCCCTCATCTCCGGGGACACCATGTTCTCGATACCGTCCAGGCTTCGGTTCATCCACCCGGCCTGTATCCGGAAGAACATGTCTTCGGCCGTTTCCTTGAACGACTCCAGATTGAAGCTCGGATCCATACTCCTGATGTCCTGGACGCCGCGTTCCACCTCGTCCAACTGCGGAGTGAAAGGCGGAGAGCTTCCCGCATAGTACGGGCTCGAGCCGCCGGGAAAAGTTTCCGTTCGGCTGTCCTCATAATAGGCCGATTGCTCGACGCGCCGCCTCCTCAACAACTTAAAGCCAAAATAGATGAGGGCTCCGAGGACAATCAGTTCGATGAGGCCGAAGCCCGACCCTCCGAATCCCCCGCCCATTCCGTAACCGTAACTGCGACTGCCGAAGAGCATATTTCCAAGAAATCCGCCGGCAACGCCACCGGCAATACCCTGCCAGAACGGGCTTCCGCCAAACCAGCCTCTGCTCGGCGACTGGTAGGGATTCGCACCGGGCGCGCCATAACCCGGCTTCTGGGGCATACTCGGCGACGGCGACGAAGGAGAAGGTCTCGAAGGCATGCTGGGCGATGAAAAACTGCGGCTCCCGCGGCTGCCGGAAGAACTTCCGCCCCCTGCCCTTGCCCATGCGCTCGTCTCCATGGCGACACTAAGCGTAAAGATCGAGAGCACAAAAACCGCTAAAACGATGCTGACTTTCCTCCTCATGCTTTTTGCTCCCCCGCTGTTCTGAAATATGGTTTCATTTCTGCTCCAAATTTTCCTCATGATTCTATCAGAATTATATCACGCTGACAAATCAGACCGGCCGCGAAAAGGCCTGGCAGTTCATTATCCGCAGGCCGCAAGCACAGACAATCATGTTAGGAACTTCTTATTAGTTCGGCAACCGCGCCAACTGTCTTAACAGAGAATCGCCCTCGCCGGATATCAATATTACCTTTGATGCAGGGCCGCTTCCTGCCCGCTGATTTTTCGCCGAAAGGTGAAAGGGTAAAGAATGCAAAGACCCGCGCTACACAAGGATGAACCGCGCCCATCCGGCGGTGTAGTAAAAACGGATTTGCCCGCTCGCATGGACCGCCTGCCGTGGAGTACCTGGCACTGGCTCGTCGTGATCGCCCTGGGCATCACCTGGGTGCTCGACGGTCTCGAAGTGACGCTGAACGGCGCCGTCAGCGGCGTGCTGCTCCATCCGGAGACTCTCGGCCTCACCAGCACGCAGATCGGCATGCTGGCAACCAGCTATCTTGCAGGGGCGGTACTTGGGGCACTTTTCTTCGGCTATCTCACCGACAGGCTCGGTCGAAGACGCCTGTTCCTGACGACGTTGACCGTCTATCTCACGGCTACCGCCCTTACGGCAATTTCCTGGAACTTCTGGAGCATGGCGGTTTTCCGTTTTTGCACCGGAGCCGGCATCGGCGGTGAGTACGCGGCGATAAACTCGGCAATAGACGAACTGATTCCGGCGCGCGTTCGCGGCAGGACCGACCTCATCATAAACAGCACGTTCTGGATCGGTACGGCGCTGGGCAGTGCGGCTTCCATCGTCTTTCTTAACGAGAGATATCTTCCCATCGACTTCGGCTGGAGACTCGGTTTTCTACTCGGCGCAACCCTTGGCCTGATCATCATCGTCCTTCGACGCTTCATCCCCGAAAGCCCTCGATGGCTTATGACTCACGGCCGCTTGGACGAGGCGGAAAAAACGGTGGCCGCAATCGAAGACACGATAAGAAATGACCTGCACATCGAAGCTCTTCCCGGGATGACCTATTCCGTTGTCATCGGAAACGAAGCCCGAGTCCGCTTCACGGACATTTGCCGTGTCATTCTGAGAGACTACCGGCGAAGATCGATCCTTTGCCTATCCCTGATGCTCGCACAGGCTTTCTTTTACAACGGCATCTTTTTTACCTACCCTCTCGTGCTGACGGTATTTTACTCCGTACGGCCCGAACGGATCGGCATCTTCCTGCTCCCCTTCGCGCTCGGCAACGTCCTGGGCCCGTTGACTCTCGGACATCTCTTCGACACCGTGGGGCGAAAACCCATGATCGCTCTCACCTACTCTCTATCGGCTATCCTTTTGATCGCTACCGCGGTCCTGTTCATAGCGGACGCCCTCAGTCCGCTCGGGCAGACGGTCGCCTGGGTCATCATATTCTTCATCGCTTCCTCGGCCGCGAGTGCCGCATATCTTACCGTCAGCGAAATCTTCCCGATCGAGATACGCGCCGTGGCGATTGCCCTGTTCTATGCGCTCGGCACCGGAATCGGGGGAGTTGTCGCTCCCGCGCTTTTCGGAGCGCTTATTCAAACCGGTGTCAGAGCCAATGTGGCTTACGGGTACTTCATCGGCGCCGCTCTGATGCTTGCAGCCGCGGCCATCGAAATTATCTTCGGCGTCAAGGCCGAAAGGAGGCCACTGGAGGAGATTGCGCCGCCGATGTCTTCGGAAAGCGACATACCCGGCTAGTCTTTCCAATGTGTTTTCGGCAGGTTAGAAGTTGCGACCATACAATCGGAACATTACATTAGGGAAACGAAGAGCTTAGTCAATTTGTGCGGTTCATTATTTGAGGATCACCGATGAGAAGTGAAGAGTTACTCAACTTTCAGCAGAAACTGACGGCAGCACGCAATGACATCCTCGCAAGGATCAAAGACAGCCAATCCCGATGGCAGGAGACGGCCGAGCCCGCGATCGAGATGGAGGAAGAGGCCCAGAAGGCCGCAATGACAATTCCGTACGACCGCATCGACGAGACGGGAAAGGAGATGGTCCGGCAGATCGACTTTGCCCTCGGCAAGATCTCCGACGGTGAGTACGGCATCTGCGAGCATTGTGGGGACGACATTTCCCCAAACCGACTCCACGCCGTCCCCTGGGCTCGGCTGTGCATCGATTGCGCACGCGAGTTCGAACGCAAGAGCAGGTCTATTCCCTCCCCGCTGGATACGACCCAGGTCAGTGAACTGCCGGATGAATACCAGGGGCTCAGCAATAACCAAATTCTTGCTCTTGTCCATGAACAGATAGAAAAAGACGGACGAATCGACATGGAGGAACTCGAAATCTCGATTCGCGAAGGAGTGTTGAACCTCGACGGCGTTATCGCATCGGAGCCGGAACATCAAATCCTCATGCAGTTGCTATTCGATACCCTCGGCTTTCCCACCGTCGTCGACCATCTGACTCTCAACGAGGTCGTTTTCGAGCGTGACGACAGGACGCCGGAAACGAAAGCCCCGGCCGAAGAGGCAACCCTCGAATCCCGGCTCTTTTATGACCAGGAGGAACTGAATGAGGACCTGTTCGATGCCGGAGACGAACAATCGTACAGCCCACCGGAAAAGCCGATGCCCCACGAGGAATATTACCGCACGCACATCGACTGACCCCAATCGGAAAAATCGTCCTTGCAAAAATACGCGAATATGATTTACACGGAGAAAGTCTCGTCTCAAAACAACTGTGGAGAGAACATGCGCATACGACAGGAAAGAGAAGAGGAATTCCCGGCGATATACGACCTGGTCAAGGTTGCATTCCAGACCGCAAAGGTTTCCAGCGGGGACGAACAGAATTTCGTCCTGCGGCTGCGCGCCGGGGGCAACTATATTCCCGAGCTTGCTCTCGTGGCGGAAGAAGACGGAAAGCTCCTCGGTCATATCATGCTGACGAAAACCTTTTTCGTCGAGCAGGGACGCGAGCACGAGGTCCTTCTGCTGGCGCCGATTTCCGTCGTTCTCGAGAGCAGGAACCAGGGCATCGGGAAAGCTCTTGTCGAGGAGGTTTTCCGCCTCGCCAGGGAGAAAGACTACACCGCCGCGGTCCTTGTCGGCGACCCCGCCTACTATGAACGCTTCGGATTTAGACCCACCCTGGACTTCGGCATCAAAAACACCAACGGCATACCCGATCAGTACGTCATGGCCTGCGAGCTTATCCCCGGCGCCCTGCAAAACATCGGGGGCGCAATTTCTTTTGAAGTCTAGAATGTTCGTCAGAGGCCAATTTCTGATCAGCACACAGTAAGCCGCGAAGAAGAACGAACTATCTAAAATTTCAGCGCAGTCCCGGTATCTTCTGTGGGACTTGCAGCCGCGATATTTTCCAATGTGCAAACTGCGAACCAGGAAATCCAGGCCCTGGGCCGTTTCGCATCTTTCAGGCGGCACCTGGACGGCGCCAACATGGCACCGTGAAGGCACCGGAACGGCACCAAATCCTACCGGGGGTGATCCGATATTTTCTATTCCGCTCCGCCATGTCCTTGCTGCAGGCCGAAGCAACGGTATTTTCCCGCACTTTTATTGCACCATTGCACCTGTTGCTCGCTTTAAGGGCGCAGATTTCACCGCGACTGTGCCCATTGAGGCAATGAAGCCGGGAAGGCCCCCTTTCGCATTCTCCGGCGTCTGCCGGGCGAACCTGGAAACGATCCGCGAGATGTCCCGCTACGATTCACGCAACTTCCGCTCCCGGCGGACAAGCCGGTCGCGCTATCGCCACGCGCGCGCGTGGCTGAGTTTTTGGCCACGTGTTCTGACCAGTTCGAACGCCCCCTTGAGCCTGCTTGCCCCGGAATCCAGCCCGTCGACGATTTCGTCCCTGACATCTATATCTTCCGGAAGAGCGAGGAAGCCAAGCCTGGGCCGTCTTTGCGCCGAACGAACCGTCTTCTCGCGATGATGCATTTACTGATCTACTTTTTTATAGAATCGGGGCCATTTCCTGCCGAAAGGGTCCGGAAGAAGCTCCCCTGGCTGGATTCCCAATGTTGTTGATTTAAGGTTGATTTAAGGTTAACCAAGTCAAAGGTCGTCGCCCCGGCGAAGGCCGGGGTCCAGGAGAATTTGAACAGCACTCTTATGAAACTTCACTGCAAGTAGAAGTTTCATCCTCGTTCAAACCGCGTCGGGAAGATGCGGCGG
>JAEZXS010000005.1 GCA_023442755.1 Pseudomonadota bacterium
ATAAAGGTTTATGGCTTGGGTACGCTTCTTGCCCTCCAGTTGAGCGGATTCGTGTCTTCTGGATGTTTTGGTGAAGACGTTGCGAACGGCACAACTAACGATCTGCGATCGAGGGCAAAATGAAAAAGACAGGCATGATAATACTCGGCTGTCTACTGGTGCTCGGGCTGGCGGCCGGCAGCCTGGAAGCATCTTCCATAACCTTCAACCTGGACGGAGTCATTTCCGGCACGGGTTTTACGTCTTCTGCCACATCCTTCGGCACCGTCACGCTGACGGATAACGGAAACGCCGTAGCGATCGACGTTCAGTTGGCGAACCCGTCCTGGAAGGTGCTGAACCTTGCGCTCAACTTCAATGACGCCAAATTCAACAACTATTCATGGTTTACGCTGGATAATCAGAGTATTACGGTAGCAGAGAATGCGGTCAAGCAGGACGGATATCCCGGCAAGTTTGATATGGTTATCCCGCGAAACGGCAATATCGGGACTTATGGCAGCTATACCGATACGTTGAGGCTGAACCTGGGATTTTCCAATATCGATCCCGCGGATTTCGATTTCAAGGATACGGCCAACAAGGTTTTTGCCAGCCTGCATATCGGGAACTACACGAAAGGTTCGTCGATCTGGGTAGGGGCGAGCACCGACAAGCCCATTCCGGTTTCGGTTCCCGAGCCGGCTGTCGTTTTCCTCATCGGCGCCGGCATAATCAGCCAATTCCTGCTCAGAAAGCAACTCGTCCGGGTTCGATCCTGATATTCGTACCACACACCGGGCCGGGGCCGTTAGGCCCCGGCCTTATTTGCTTCATCACCCCGATTGTTCCCACTCACCCGTTTGACAAATCCGCCCCCGTACCCTAACCTCATCTTTCGGACCGTACATCGCAGAACGCAGCAATCTTCCCATCCAGTCCTGCCGAGGAGTTGGACATGTCATGGCTCAAGGCGACCCTGTCACTGCTTTTCCTGCTTTTGACCCTATCCGCCGCGCATGCGCTCACCCCGTTCGAAATCTATGAATCGAGCGTACTCAACCAGGTGCTGCAGCGCCATCGCCTGGTAGTCGGAATGGAGGTGAAGTTCTTTCCCTTCGAGTATGCGGACACCAAAGGCAAGCCGACCGGCTTCGATGTGGACCTGGCCTCCCTCGCCGCCTCTGAAATGGGCGTGGACATAGAAATCAAGGACATGGAGTTCAGCGGACTCATCCCGGCCCTCCAGGGCGGGAAGATCGACATGATCGTATCCGGCATGACCCGTACCCTGAAACGGGCCACAACCGTCACCTTCACCGCCCCTTATTTCGTGACCGGCCTTTGCGCCCTGCTCAGTAACAAAAAGGCGCCGGATGTCTCCGACGTCAAGCAGCTCGACGCCCCGGACCGTGTCATCGCCGTAAAGCTCGGCACCACAGGCGATATCGTCGCCACAAAGATGTTTCCGAAAGCCCGGATCAATCGCTTCAAGGAAGAGACCGCCTGCGTACTGGAGGTCGCAGCGGGAAGAGCGGACGCGTTCCTCTACGATCAGCTTTCCATCAGCAAGCACCAGAAGCAGAACCCGGAAACGACCCGCGCGATACTGAAGCCGTTCACCTATGAACCATACGTATCGCCATCCGAAGCGGCGACGGCGACTTTCTGAACTGGCTGAACCTTTTCCTGGAAACCATAAAAGCCGATGGCCGATATAATGAACTCTACCGAAAATACTTCAGCGATCTTCAGTAGCTACGGCAAAAAAGCCAGCATTCCCGCAGCCGCGGCGATACTTTTATTCTCAGCCCTCGCCCTCTATCTTTTGCTCAGCCGGATGCAATACCCCTGGAACTGGCGAATCCCCTGGGAATACCGCGATCTCTACGTTCAGGGCTTCTACAACACGATTCTTATCTCCCTCGGGGCAATCTGCCTGGGGTGCGTACTGGGATTGGCCGGAGGGCTCGCACGGATTTCCGACAACGCACCGGCAAGGGAAGCCGCAAGGCTCTACGTCATATTCTTTCGCGGCACGCCCCTGCTCATCCAGATCTATATCTTCTACTTCTGCCTCGCGGCGGCGGTCTACTACGACAATGCGGTCGTGATCGGGATTGTCGCCCTTGCGGCCTTTTCGGGGGCCTACATTACGGAGATAGTGAGGGGCGGGATCGAATCGGTGGACAGGGGGCAGGTGGAGGCGGCGCTGTCCACGGGTTTGAGCAGACGTCAGGCGATGCGCTATGTCGTTTTCCCCCAGGCATTCAGGAGGATAATCCCCCCTGTTACCGGCCAGTTCGTTTCCCTCATAAAGGACTCATCGCTTCTTTCCGTCATTTCGGTTCGCGAACTCACCAAGGCATCGGAGGTGATAAACGCCACCACATACAAGACCTTCGAGGCATATCTGCCGCTGGCCCTTTTGTACCTGCTCCTGACGTTTCCGCTTTCCTACCTGACTCATCGCCTGGAGCAGAAGATGCAGCGGGACTGAGCGAGCCCGGTCCGGCTCACCGGGTAGCCTTGTAAACCCGGTTCCTGGAGATCGTCAGGATCGAATCCAGGATTTCCTCGCAGCGGGCGGTTATTTTGCGCTCGGCGCCCAGTGAAAGTTCCATACAGCGGACGTTGGTATTTTGCCGGGAAAGTGCGATTATCTGTTCGTTTATCTTCAGAAAATCCGAAAAAGCCACAACCGCCGCATTGAGCGGGGCTCGGTCTGTGGTCCCGAGGAGTTCGCGAATTTTCTGAAGCGAGTTTTCGACCCGCACCTTGCCCCCGTTCATTGCGGATTCAATTTCGTCCATCGTTTCATCGCTGGAAGCGATGATATGAGGGGTTTCAAGAAAATAGATTTCGAAAGCGGCGGACAGCGCCGTGAACGCTGTCTGCGCTATCGCCTGCCCTGCCTGGCTCCTCGCGGTCAGTTCAATTATGATCGAAAGGTTCGATTCGAAGCGCCTCAGGGCGTCCCGGGCATCGGTTATCGACAGTTGGGTCGCCTTGAGGTTGGTGCCCTGAACCGCGTAGTCGAGCAAGGTTGTGTTGACCTTTTTGAATTCGGTCCAGCACGCATCGAACTCGCGCACCAGGTCCGACTCCTCCAGCGGATGCCTGGGTTCGATGAGGACCCCGAGTTGTTTACGGCTCTCGTCCACCGCGGCAACCGCCGCCCGCGACTGCTCGGCAAAAACGCGCGCCCCCTCGGCATCGGCCATGGCCGCGTTCTTTTCCGCCTCCACCGCTTTGAGGATCCCGGTCTTCATGTCCGAGACTATCCGGCTCTCCTGGGCCAGGTTTCCCCAGACGCTCTCCAACTGCACATTCCGGCTGTACGAACGGTATAGGACCCAAACAAGCATGGCAAGCAGGAGAAATCCTATGCCCCAGACAACGGCCGCTTTTCTGTCCCTGCCTCGCAGGTCGTCATTCATCTCAAATCCTTCCGGGAGAGGTAACCATTATTTCAGCGATTTCAGCGGGCTATTCTACGAATCCTCGACCCTCCGTGCAAGACCTCGATTTAGGACTTGAATTCGGGCGCGTGAAGTTATAAAGTCCGCATCCCTGACGGGGTGAGCGCCCCGGAAACCCGGGCCGAATGTTGCGAGGCCTCAGAAATCCGGCGGGCTTTCGTCTTGACTTGAACAACGAATTTTATTATTGTGGAAGTTCACTGGGGGATCGTACAGCGGCAGTACAGCAGACTCTGGATCTGCCTACCTAGGTTCGAATCCTAGTCCCCCAGCCATTTTTTTGGTCCCATCGTCTAGTGGCCTAGGATATCGGCCTCTCACGCCGGAGACACGGGTTCGAATCCCGTTGGGACTATTAGGTTTTTCGGTTTTCACACCCCTCAATGTTGGCTGATTGTTGGCTTTTTTTATTTTCTGTGATTTTAGCGTGCTCTGGCACGCTTTTTTTATGCCTCGTTTTCCACCTCTTCGGACCCCTCTTCCGGAAACACCATCATCTCGGCAAAGTACCTCAAATCCTCGTTGATCTTTCCAACGTATCTTTCCGTCGTCTGAAGATTTCCGTGGCCCAGGAAACGCTGAGCTACCTTCATCGGCTGGCCCTTTTCATTGACCATCGTTGTCGCAAAATAGCGGCGAAGCGCGTGGAACTCGAAGTTCTGGCTGATCTTGGCCCGTTTGCAAAGACCCTTCAGGAATTTATGCCTATAAGTATATGGGTGCCCGGCATATCGGCCCTCCGGAACCACAAAAACATATTCCGAGTCCCTGAAAGGTCGGTTCTCATTCCACCATTTAAGCTCTTTTTGAAGTTGATCGGTCATCGGGAGAAAGCGGTATTCCATCTTCCTTTTCTTCTTTTGCCCGATCTTCATGGTGCCGAGGCGCATCTTGCCGGTCGTAAAGCTGATGTCCTCCGCCCACTTGAGCCGGAACACCTCCGATTTGCGCGCGCCCGTCTGGAGATAGCACATGAGGAACAGCCGCTCTTCCCGGGTCGCCGCGGCGATAATCTTCATGATGTCTTTGGGCGGTGGCGTGTACTGGGGTTTTGGCGTATGCTCGAACTCGTCGCAGATGAGAGCCGGATTTGTGTGAAAGTGCTTGTATTTGATGAGCCATGCGAAAAATGCGCAGAGGTTTTTGCGGTCTTTGTTGGCTCTGTTGGCTGATACCAGCTCGTGGGCCTTGAGCATCGATTTGTAAACGTGATCGGGGAGGATATCGTCGAGCGCCATGTTCCCATTTACCGCAAGGAACATGGCGCAGGCCTGGCTCTTTTCGTGGTACGTCTTACCTATGTAGTGAAGTTTTGCATAGTCCAAGTATTCGTTGGACGCGGTCTTGAATTCCATGCCGGTCGGGATCGCCGGCTTCTTGTTTTGAAGTTCCTCGCGCTTTTGCGCTTCCCAGTCCAGCGCTTCCCGTTTTGTGTCGTACAGCTTCTCGGACCGGTGCTTCTGGCCTTCGTGGCGCACCTGGCCGTAGTACTTCCCTCGAAATTTGTAAGGCATGCTCCAGCCCTTCTCGCGTGAATATGCAGCTCCCGCCGATCCTGGCTGCACCCAGTTCGGCGGCATGAGCATAGACCCACGATTTGGACTTTTGCAAGTACTTTGCGACCTCCTCTGGACTCATGACGGTTGGCAGCACATCCGGCTCACC
>JAEZXS010000027.1 GCA_023442755.1 Pseudomonadota bacterium
CTTTCATTCCCCCCAACCATAAACATCGCGGCGGTCTTCGACCGGTTTTTCGCGCGGAGCTATGGTTCAAGCCCGGTGCAGTGGTTAGATTTATGCCCGACTGATGCCGGCAGGAGGCGGAAATGAAACCACTGCTCACGGTGTTTATAGCCGTCGTTTTGGCCCTTGTTCCGTTTTTGTCGGCAACGTATGCCCAGAAATCCCCGCCGCCCATAGAAGCCCCGCTGGTAAGAGAAGGTGAATATGCCGTTCAATTGGCCCGGGCACTCACCCTGACATCATCCAACGACGAAGTGGAAGCGGAAAGCGTCCTTACTTCGGCCGGCATTGCCCCCCGGAACGGGTGGATTTCCGACTATCCCGTGACACCCGACATTCTTGCGGAGATACAGACCTCGGCTGTGGGTGCTGCGGACTCCGGCAGGCTCACGATTACCGGAAATGATGTGATGCAGGTGATCGAGAAGATCAATTCCGAAAGCGGACTACGCTTTTCCGCTGCAAACGGGCAAAACGGCTATGCCTCAGAGCCCTCCCCCTACCCTGAGAACTACCAGGATCAGGCAGTCATCGAGAGGTACTATTACGAATCCGGGCCGCCCATCATAACCTACTACCCTCCCCCCTGGGCCTATTCCTACCTGTACGGCTGGGTGCCATGTCCCTTTTGGTGGGGCGGGTACCCGTTCGGCGGCTATTTCATCCTGTACGATTTCGACGGTTACCGTCATCATCGCCATCATCACCGGAACGGAAACCACTACGACCGGGTTTCAAACCACGTGAGGAACGATTCCGGCAGGGCGGTCCGGATCGATCCGGGCAGAAGATTCAGCAACACCGACGGCGCCCAGCGGGCACGCCTCGCCGGACCTCCCCGTGCAGATTCCCGGCAGGGCGCCCAAGCCATATTGAACCGCACTTCGATACGGCCGGGGACGAGCACCGCCGCACCGGCGCCTTCGGTAAACAGGTCGAGACCCGCGCCTCCTCCCCGGCAGATTCAAAGAACTAGTCCCAACTCGGGCGCAGTACGCTCGGGACCCAGGCCTCCAGCACCCACCCGTTCGGGAAGCTTTACCGCCAACCCGAGCAGGATCGCACCGCCTTCGGGCTTTTCCGCTCCACGAAGCTCCGGCATTCGTACAACACCCCGCATCGCTCCCCCTTCACCCGGAGGCTTCCGTGGCAGTATGCCCTCGGGTAGTCGCGGGAGCATGCCGTCCGGCAGCCACGGCGGCATGACAACCGGAGGAGCCCGCGGAGGCGCACCCGCCGGCCGTCGTTAATAAGATCCCCCTTGCAGATGACACCAGATTCAGCTTGAAAAAAGTTGAAAGTTGCGTATTCCTGTTCCGGGATTGCCGGGTTAAGGTTATTCGCAGTCCTTTCGGATTCAGCGTGAAGTCCGATCCAGGATGCCCTTTGAGCGGTGGGGAGAATAGATGGAAAATCTCAGCCATACGGAAATGCATGCGATCGCTTATCCCGCCGAACCTATTTTCGCGAAACAGATATCGTGGGAAAGATACCGGCAATGCGGGGAAAACTGGTCATACTCCCAGCGGACGCTTCATAGGTTGAGCGCGGAACTGAATGCCGCCTTCGGACCCGATAACAGTTTTTCCGTTCTGGTTGCCGGATCGTACGGCCGCATGGATGCACATGTCAAATCCGACCTGGATTTTATGATCGTTCACAACGGCCACCTGATCGAAGGAAAAAAGAAAGTCGAGATTGTCAGACAATGTGCGAACAGGCTCGGCATCGAGACTCCCAATCCCGAGGGCGCCTTTTCACGGCCGATCCGGTTGTCTGACATGGTCCAGACAATAGGCTCGATGGATGACGATTTGAATTCGACCGCCCAGCGTTTGTTGATCCTGATGGAGGGCAGGCCCATATTCAATTCCGTGTTCTTTGAGCAGATAATGTTTACTCTTATCGAACGTTATCTGAAATACATCGATGAGGAACCGGAAAAGGAAGCGCTGGTATTATTGAACGACCTTATCAGGTATTTTCGCGGCATTTGCATCAATGTGGAATTCAATTTCTGGAAAGATGACAGCAAGTGGGGCATTCGTAACATAAAGCTGAGGCACAGCAGAATCCTCATTTATACAGGCCTTTTATTCCTGATAATGACATCGAGTATGCTGCCCGGGAAAAAACTCTCATTCATCCGGGAGAATTTGTTCCTGTCCCCTATGGAGAAGGTATTCAAGGCATATCAAATGAATAAGGATTTCAATTTTGAAAGGGTCATAGGGGCATATGACACGTTCCTCCACAGAATTATGCAGGACAGCGTCAGGAATGAATTGAAATGCCTCGATTACCGCCTTCGGTTCACCAGCCGCAACTATGCCGAGCTTAGAAGGAATTCCGATTTCTTGCAGTCGGAATTCACACGGTTCATTTTGGATAATCGTGCTCGGTGGACTTCCAAGGTTTTTGAATATCTGATATTTTAGTACTTCGGCTTTTCCATCCCCGTCAAACTGAATTTCTGAACAATGACTTTTCGAGAATAGAGATATGGCTTCCAGCTCCGACCGTTTACCACGCCCCTTTCAACTGGGACTTCCCTCCACGCCGACAGTGGACCAAGATCGTTTCGGCGCCGAATCTTTCCCCATCGTGCTGCCCCACACGGTGGAACTGCACGTCATGCGCCACGGCGAAAGCGCGGCCAATGAAGGACGGCTGATAACCGGCGCCACGAATGTCCCATTGACGAAACTTGGAAGAACTCAGGCCAGGCAGGCCGGCAGGAAACTTGCCGGCGGGTATGATGTCGCGTTTTCATCGACGTTGTATCGCTCGAAAGAAACGCTCAAACTGGCGCTAAAGGTCCAGAAGCTGGATGACATATGCATCAGGGAAAGCCCGCACATAGCCGAGCGCCAGTTGGGGGAGCTGGAGCTTCAGCCGGCGCGTCCGATTCCCGAATATGCCGCGGGCAACTTTGCATACGCTCCCGAAGGCGGCGAGAGCTATCTCTCGGTTACGAAACGGGCATTGTCGTTCCTGGGAGCTGTTGCGCAGTGGGTTCAAAGCGAATGGATTCTGAACAGGAAGAAAATAGAACGAATCCTGGTCTGCACCCACATGGGGCCGATGCGCATCATCGCGGGTATTTTGAACGAGGAATCCGACCCCGTCGAGATCCTCTCACATTCGTACAGCCCCACCCAACTTCTGACATTTAACTGGAGTCAGATCACCTATCCCCGGTTCCTTCCCGGCAGCACGGAGGATCCGGAGGCAGTTCAACCCCCGCCTTCCAAACCGCATGTTTTGAAACAGCGCAGTCTTTTCGAATGAGGGAACTCATGAGGCGACTGCTGATCCTTGGGATTCCGGATGAGAGCCTCTCGAAGGCCGTGCGACAGCGGCAGGAAGAATTTTCATCGGCCACCGGAAACCGGCTCGCCCTGTATTTTCCCGTCCACATCACCCTCCGGGGACCATTCTGGACGGATGCCGACTCAAAAAGCTTCCGCGATTGTCTGAAAAGAGTCTGCCGCCGCCACCGGCCCCTCCAGGTCCTTCTCGACGGGCCTGTCTTTGTGCAACCGGATCTGTGCTGGCTTCAGATACCCCCGACTGAGCCCTGTTTCCCCGCTCTAAGAAACATCCACGATGACCTGGAAGACGAGGTGAACCGCCTCATTTGCGTTGACGACGTACCGGCAAACCACAAGGGGGACTGCTTCCGGCCGCACATGACCCTGGGCTGGGGAACGGTCATATCCCTTCAGCAGACGCAACCGTCCCTGTGGAGACCGGCCAATCCGATCGGCACGATCGAACGCATCGGAATAGGCCTTTATCCGGAACGCTGGCCAGCAGAAGGAACGGTCGAGGTTGTCGAATCCTTCCCGCTGGGTGGAGCCCAGGCCGATTCGAAATCAGGCTGCGCCCACTCTGCAGCCGTTCCAAACCATCGCGGCTGAAAGCCGCTCCCAACGGGTATTCAAAGCGCACCGGGTGACGGCATCAGGCCTTGTACCCGATCTGGCGCAGAAGATTCTTTCTCCAGGTGATGTCCTCGTCGCCTTCGACGCCCTGGATGAAAAAACCGTCCACAACCCCCATAACTCCCCGTCCTTGCTCCGTCTGGACGAGTATCACCTCGGTCGGATTTGCCGTGGCGCAGAAGATCCCGCAAACCTCCGGCACTCTCTGCACCGTTTTGAGCACGTTCAGCGGATAGAAACCTTCTCCCAGAAAAATGATGAAGCTGTGACCCGCGCCGATTGCCTGCGCATTTTTGCGGGCGAGGTCGATCATTTCCGGGTCCGTCCCGGACCACCGGACCAGGCATTTGCCCGAGGCTTCGCAGAAGGCCAGTCCGAACTTGATGCCGGGCACCGCGGACACAAGCGCTTCATGGATGTCCTCGACCGTCTTGATGAAATGCGTCTGGCCGAAAATGAAGTTGATCGCTTCGGGCTTTTCGATCTTTACGCTGATCAGTTCCATTCCTAACTCCTCCATTTTTCCGGTTCGGATTCACGGGAACATGCCTGTCGGAAATAATACGTCCCCGCCATGTGCAAAATAAGTCTTCGTTCCGAGCGCAGCGCGCACACGGTACTATTTCACTCGATTTACTTCCCAGTTTCGCGCGAGGGCAATTCCCCATGAGGCGCAGGTCTGTTCACCGGCCCCGCATGGCTCACCCGGCCTTCCTGGTAGGTTACGTGCGTCTCGGCAAAAACGGCGACGTCTTCCGGGTCGTGCGTAACCATCACGACAGGTATTCCGAAGCGCTTCAAAATGTCGAAAAGCTCCCTGCGCATCCTCCCCCGAAGCTGAAGATCCAGGGCGGCAAAAGGTTCGTCGAGCAGCAGAAGCTCGGGCCTGCAGATAAGCGAGCGTGCAAGGGCCACCCGCTGTTTCTGGCCGCCGGAGATATCGCGCGGATAGCTCTTTGCAAGATGTGCAATCTCGAAAACCCCAAGAAAATCCCCCACCCGCTTCCGGTCTTCATCGGAGAGCCGCCACGGCCAGGACCGTTTCAGCCCGAAAGCGACGTTTTTCCAAACGGTTGCGTGAGGAAACAGGGCGTAGTCCTGGAAGACATACCCGACCCTGCGGGTTCTGGCGGCGAGATTCAACCCTGCATCCGAGTCGAACAGGGCCCGCTCCCCGAGCACGATGCGTCCGGAGTCGGGGCTCATGAGGCCGGCAATGGCATGGAGGGTCAAAGTCTTGCCCGAACCGGACGGGCCGGAGAGCACCACGAAGTCGCTTTCCGCGGAAAAGGCGGCCTTCAGAGTAAAACTTCTCCCGTTCGAGAGTAGCTTCTTTTCCATGTCTACCTGAATTTTCATCGGATCGCAGTTTCTTTCAATGCACCCGAAAAGCGATCGGGTCCCGGCATGCGCCGAAATGACGAGCCTATTTTACGCTCGTGTCCGTTGGCTGCCGAATACGATTCACCATTTCCCCTCACTGTTCGATCTCTTTCAGATAGTTCGTTCGAAGAAATTTCCCCGAAGCTACCAGGATGATCAGGCACACCACCGACGTGATGATGACCAGGGCTGCGGCGAGGCTTTCGTTTCCCGCCTGAACGGCATCGTATACGGCCAGAGACAGGGTCTGTGTCTTGCCGGGCAGGTTGCCCGCCACCATCAGAGTGGCGCCGAACTCCCCCATCGCCCGGGCAAAGGAAAGCATCGCGCCGGCAAGAATTCCTCGCCAGGCCAGGGGCAAAGAAACGCGAAAAAATATCTCCACCTCGGAAAGGCCCAGCGTCCTTGCGGCCTTCTCGAGGTTGTGATCGACGCCCTCAAAGGCGGCCCGGGCCGCTTTGAAAACAAGCGGCAACGAAACCACGGTCGATGCGACGGCAGCCCCCTGCCATGTGAACATGAGCGACACGCCGAAGGTGGCATACAGCCAGCGGCCGATCCAACCGTTTCTGCCCACCAACACGATCAGGTAATAGCCCAAAACTGTCGGCGGCATCACCAGGGGCAGGGTCAGGACGGCATCGAGCAGTTCCCTGCCCCGGAACCTGTACCGCGCAAGCAAAAATGCGAGAGTTCCCCCGATGAGGAGCGCCGCCAGGGTGGCAACACCCGCCACCTTCAGGGTCAGCAGAAGGGGAATCCAGGCCTTGAGACCGATATCCATCGCTTCCATCCAAATCAAAAATAAATTTTATATTCAGCGCACTCTAAATATCGAAGCACAAATCCGGTGAAGATTCAATAGCATACCAAGGCATACCCATTAAGCTGATAAAATATGGAAGTGTTGCAGGGCCCCCGAATGTTTATTTTGATGCTCGTTCGGCACTCTTATCCATTTTCGGAGGGTCCCATGAGCCTCGATACCGCCGCATCGCGGCGCCGCTTCCTGGTGACCGGCTGCCTGGCCGCCGGTTTGGTTGTCCCCGTCCTTTCGTCCACCACTGCTTTCGCAAAAAGGAAAGAGGAAGAGGTAACCCCGGCGGAAGATCTCATGCGCGAGCACGGCGTGCTGCGCCGGGTGCTGCTCATCTACGAAGAGGTCTTGAGGCGCATGGGCGAAAACACGGAAGTTCCGCCCGGCGTGGTCAAAGAATCGGCGGAAATCATCAGGCATTTCATCGAAGACTATCATGAAAAACTCGAAGAGGACGAAATCTTCCCGCGCTTCGAAAAGGCCGGGAAGCTCACCGACCTCGTAAACGTGCTCAAGGAACAGCACCAGGCGGGCCGCCGTCTTACCGCAGCAATCCTCCAGGCATCGACATCCGCAGAAACCCTGAACCCCGAAGACTTGAAGAAGATCGCAGCGAACATGCGCGAATTCATCCGCATGTACCGTCCCCATGCCGCCCGGGAAGACACGGTGCTCTTTCCCGCCCTGCCCTCCCTTATATCCCGGAAGGAGCTGGACACAATGGGAGAACGGTTCGAAGACCTGGAACACAAGCTCTTCGGAGAGGAAGGGTTCGAGAACATGGTCGGCGCGGTGGCCGAACTCGAAAGAAAGCTGAATATCTACGAACTGTCCCGGTTCACTCCATAAGAATAACTGCAGCTCTTTTTCATCGAGGAGCCCTATGGGCGGACAACTTATCGAATGCGTGCCCAATTTCAGCGAAGGCCGAAGGAAGGAAATCGTCGAGGCTATTGTGGAGCCTTTCTGCAGGGTCAGGGGATGTGTCGTGCTCGACCGCCATGCAGATGCGGATCACAACCGCCTTGTTGTCAGCCTCGCCGGATCTCCCGAAGCAATCCAGGACGCCCTGATCGAAGCCTCGAAGGCCGCCATCGCCAACATCGATCTCGAAACACACCGGGGAGCCCATCCGAGGATCGGTGCGGTGGATGTAATTCCTTTCGTACCCCTCCGAAATATCGGCCTGGACGAATGCGGGGCACTTTCCCGCGAATTCGGCCGCCGCTTTCACCGGGAAACCGGAGTCCCGGTCTATTACTACGAAGAGGCGGCGTTGCGCCCGGAGCGGAAGAGCCTCGAGGTAATCCGCAGGGGGCAGTTCGAACTCCTCAAAACCGAGGTGACATGTCCGGAAAGGCATCCCGACCTCGGGAAACCGGAATTGCATCCTACGGCGGGGGCGACGATCATCGGCGCCAGGAAGTTTCTGATCGCCTTCAACGTGAATCTCGGTACCGCTGATGTGCTGGTAGCCAAAAGGATCGCCGCGACCGTAAGACAATCCAGCGGCGGCCTGTGCCACGTGAAAGGGATCGGCCTTGCCCTGAGAGACAAAAACCTCGTCCAGGTAAGCATGAATATTGTGGACTACGAGAAGAACGCCCTGTACCGGGTCCTCGAACTGATCCGCATGGAAGCGCTGAGGTGGGGCGTCTCCGTTGTCGAAACCGAAGTCTGCGGCATGATTCCCGCCGCGGCCGTTCTCGACAGTGCCGCCTATTACATGCAGATGGCGGGGTTCAACCCTTCCCAGGTGATTGAATTGAAGCTCCTGGAACTGGCCGCCAAAACCGGGACCGCCGGGGAGTGAGGATGGACTTCGATTCCCTGAGCCTTCGGGCATTCATTTCCGAACTCGGCTCCGCCACTCCCGTTCCCGGCGGAGGGAGCGTTGCAGCGGTATGCGCCTCTTTTGCCGCCGCCCTGGCGATGATGGTATCCCGGCTCACGCCGGCGAAGGGCACTCCAGATGATTCCAGGGATGAAATGACCCGGGTATGCGAAAATGCCCGGGAACTGGCCGACCGGCTGCTTATCCTGGCGCAGGAAGATTCCGACGCCTACATGCGGGTAATCGGCGCATGCCGTCTCCCAGCACAGACAGCGGGAGAAAAGGCACTGAGGAAAGAATCGATATCCGACGCCCTGAAGGCCGCAGCCTCCGTCCCCATGGAAACGCTCAGGGCTTCGAAAAACCTGGTCGAGCTTGCCGGGATAGTTTTGAAAAAGGGAAATCCGCATGCCATAACCGATGCCGGAGCCGCCCTGCACCTTGCCCGCACCGCTGCGCTTGTCGCTGCGGCCAACGTCCGCATCAACATCCCCGGAATATACGATGCTGTCTTTGTCCTGGAATGCCGGCAGGCAATGCAGGACTGCCTGGACAGGATAGAGGCGCACTTCAGCGAAGCCGTCCAATACCTCGAATCACACCTGCCGTAAATCTGATCCGGTCCCGGGGTTTGGCTGCCGACCGATCTCATAGAATCTGTCGGCTTCAGTATTTACCTCGCAGCTACTCCGGGATGTCAACTTTTATCCTCACTATTGAAAATTAGGGCAAATACTGCTATCAGGTACATATTCGAAAAAATGAGGACTATTTAAACAGGAGATCAGGCTGTAGCAGACAAGCTGCTCGCCGGCCTTACCTTAGTGATTGGAGCACCTGCATGACTCGGTTCCGGTTCTTTGGATCATTTCTGTTCCTAATTGCCCTTTGTATCTCAGTTCAATCCAGTACGGCGATGGAAATTCCTTTAGAAGAAGAAGAAGGTGTTTACACGCTTCCGGTAATGATAAATGGAGTTATTACCAAAGATTTCATTCTCGATACCGGAGCATCTGAAGTTTCTATTCCTTCCAATCTTTTTATCGATCTATTGAAAGCAGGTACTATAAAATATGAAGATATCCTGCCGAGCGAAAGTTATGAACTTGCTGACGGTTCAACCGTAATAAATCCAAGATTCAATATACGTATATTGAAAGTTGGAGGATGTGTAATTGAAAACGTACCAGGATCTATTGACAAGCCGAATTCGCCTCTGCTTCTCGGTCAAAGTTTCTTGAACCGGCTTCCATCGTGGACACTGGACAATCATGCCCAGAAGCTGATTATCGGTGAGACCTTTAAGGAATTTCCGAATTATGTCCAGCCCGTCGCGGAAAATACGTTGGGCGCAGATAAGAATCGGGAAACAGGCACTCCCGCCCTCGCGACGTTCGGCAAATGTGGAAAGCGTATTTGACGTTTCCCCGAAGGCCTGTTCCCTCGAACCGCGTCTCCTGCCGCGATCTTACGACCTCAATGAACTTGCGGCGCAGACGGTAACGAAACCCACCAGTTTATCGACGGCATAGAGGGTTTTTTGGAGCAAGTCCTTCACATTACGAGCGGTGACATTGCCGGTGCAAACCTCGGAAAGAGCGGCATCGGCGGCGAAGTATTCGTCGGGCACGACATCCTCTATGACGGCCCAAGGAAGCCGGGGTGGCCGGAAGATGATATCCTGCAGGGCAGGGCCGACTTTCTGGACACGGCAACCGGCGGTGGACTGGGAAGGAAACTCATCCTCGATACCCTTCGCAAACAATATGAAAAGCTGGCCGGGACTAACGATTTCGATACCGTCGTTCTCTGGTTCGATGCCTGTCTTTTCGACCAATCGATGCTTTGCCATATCCTTACATGCATGAAACTCAAAGCGATCAAAACCGCTCAGCTCATATGCGTGGACGCATTTCCCGGAATCGAGCCCTTCGATGGACTGGGCCAGCTTCTCCCCGAACAGTTGGGTTCGATCTATGACAGGCGGGAACATGTAACCGAAGCTCAATTCGCTTTTGCTGAACGCGTCGACAGGGCTTTCGCATTACAGGACATGTCCGGGCTGGCCGATCTGGCCGGCCTCCGCGATGCTCCGCTGCCGTGGGTTCCCAAAGCGGCGGCCCGTTGGCTGCGGGAGCAGCCGGACGAAGTCACCGGCTTGGGACAGCTCGAAAAGTTGGCTCTTCAGGCAGTGCGTTCCGGATTGAAAACTCCCGGTGAAATCTTCATC
>JAEZXS010000033.1 GCA_023442755.1 Pseudomonadota bacterium
CCTACCGTCGCACTCGAAGATTTGAGGTTGTGAGAAGGGAGCCTGGCCTCTTCCATGTCGGCGGCATCCAGCGCCTCGGTCAGTTTCTCCATGAGAATGCCGGACTGATTGAGATAGGAACGCAATATCCTCTCGAGCAGACCAGCTGCGCCCTGTTTTTCAAGCACGAGAATCTCTTTGAGTATGCTCCTGTCGATAACGTCGTCGGCTGGACGCTCGTCAGCGACGTTTTCAGCCCCTGCTGAGACCTCTTTCCCCGGCGCTTCCGCCTTTTCCGCATTGGGTGCATTTCTTAGGAATCGGTCCAGTACCGCTTGGATCCCATGCAGGGTGAAAGGCTTTGAGAGATAGTCGTCCATGCCGGCTGCAAGACATTCCTCGCGCGCGCCCTCCATGGCATGCGCGGTCAGCGCCACGACCGGCACGCGAGAACAGCATTTCGCGGCTTCTCTTGTCCGCAGGCGCTTGACGGCTTCGTAGCCGTCCATCTCGGGCATCTGGCAGTCGAGCAGGACAAGGCCGTATTTCTTGACGGCCAGCGCCTCCAGTGCTTCCCGGCCGTTGCATACCACGTCGACCCGGTTATATCCCAGTTCTTCCAGCATTGCGGTACAGACGTACTGGTTGACGGTATTATCCTCGGCCAGGAGAATCGGAGTTGCATTACATTGTGCGGCGCCCTGACGACCCCGTCCGTCGGCAGATGTGTCGCGAGCGCCTCCTCTTGTGTTCACGATTGCGTTGTAGAGCTGAGACTGCCTGACCGGCTTTGTAAGATACGTTTCTATCCCTGCCCGGCGGGCCTGCTCGATATCGCCGTACTGCCCGACCGAGGTCAACATGATTAGAGCAGTCCCGGAGATCGAGGGATCGCTTTTGATTTCACGGGCTAGCTCCACTCCATCCATGCCGGGCATCATCATATCCAGAATTGCTATATCGTAGGGGTAGCCTTCGCCTGCCGCCTCGCGAAGTCTGTCCAGCCCCTTCAATGCTCCTTCCGAACTGTCGTTCGGAATTCCCCACGAATCGAACTGGTACCGTAGGACAGCCCGGTTGGTTGCATTATCATCGACTATGAGCACGCGAAGTTTGCCAAGGTTATCGAGCCGGAAACGATCCTGTTCCGTCTCTCCCAGGTCCTGCTTGTCGAGCTTCACAGTAAAATGGAACGTACTGCCGGTGCCGGGATGGCTGGTGAGGGATATTTCCCCTCCCATCATTTCACACAGTTGCCTCGATATGGAAAGGCCCAGCCCAGTACCGCCGAATTTGCGGCTCATGGATCCGTCGGACTGGGAAAAGGCTTCGAATATTTTAGCCTGTGCCTCGATCGGAATTCCGATCCCGGTGTCCCTGACCTCGAACCCCAGTATGACCGAGCCCGCGAGTTCCCGCACCAGAGACACACGGACCATCACTTCCCCTGCTTCGGTGAACTTGATAGCGTTACCAACGAGGTTTGTGAGAATCTGCCGCAGCCTTCCGGGGTCTCCCTTAAGCCTGGCCGGGACTTCCTTCTCGATGTGGCAGATAAACTCCAGTCCCTTTCTGTGCGCATTGCCGGCCAGGATTTCCAGCATCTCTTCGATTTGATCGTGCAGGTTGAAATCGATGCGATCCAGTTCGAGCTTTCCCGCTTCGATTTTCGAGAAATCGAGAATGTCGTTCAACACGCGGAGCAGGCTCTCTCCGGAACGGAATACCGTTTCGGCCAGATGACGCTGATGCGTGTCTAAGGACGTTCCGAGGAGCAGTTCCGCCATTCCGAGAACACCGTTCATCGGCGTTCTTATTTCATGGCTCATGTTTGCCAGGAACTGCGACTTGGCCCGGTTGGCAGCAAGTGCCCTGGCAGCCTGTTCTTTTTCCGTAACATCTTCATGAATGCCGAGGATGCCCATGAACTGACCTTTCGTATCGAACATGGGCATTTTTCGCACCTCGATGAAAGTCTTTCCGGCATTACGCTCCACGAGTTGATGGACCGAAGCTTGCGTCTCTCTTACCTGCGAGTCCCATTCGAGAAACAGTTCCGCTTCGCCTTCCAGCCACGAGATCTGCCGGTCCGTTCTGCCGATCACGTCCCTTTGCGCAGCAAAACCCGCTTCCTTTGCGAAATTGCTGTTGCAGCCGAGATAGCGGAGATCCCGGTCTTTCCAGAAAATCGAATGGGGAAGGCTCTCTATGACGGTTTTCAACATGCCGCGGGAATTGCGCAGAGCGTCTGCGATGTTCTCTTTCTCGACGATTTCCTCCCTGAGTCTCTCAGTCAACCGAGTAAGGTCATTCCTGCGCTGAGCTTCGAGGGCGGCGAGAGTTTCGAGCATTCTGGGAATCGGAACCGTGCCGAGGAGCAGACCGTTACGGGTAACCAGGAGATGATCGAAAATCCTTGATTTTTCGCGCTTCATCACCTGCACCGCGGCAACTTCCAGGGGGGTGTCAAATTCGACCACCGCCGGATCGGCATCCATAACCCTGGTCACCGGTTTGCAGTAGAAAAGAGCAACCCCGAACTGATTGCTGAGGATCTTGTCGAGATGCAGGCTCATTACAAGCCCTACCGGAACTTGACCCCGCATTACGACAAGAGCGCTGATGGGTTCGTCCCCCGAGAGCATTTCCTTGACATCGCGCACCGTCGTTTCGGGAGAAACCCGGATCGCCGGCTCAGCCAGCAGGCCGATGGGAACGAATTCCCCCCTCGATGCGAGGCGGGATGCGGCAGCCAGAATATCGCAGGATGAATCGACCGATGACCGATCCATTTGTTTGCAGAATGGAAACTGACCCGACATTGGAACTCTCCGCAATAAAGATTGACCGGCCTGTGCGGAAATCTCCTTACAGACCCTTCCGTTTGTCGGCTTAAGGATGAGCAAACAAAATTACAGCCCGGTTACGTCCTTATTACATTTTGACTCTGGTTGACATTTCCCGAGAATTGGGCGACGGGTGTGGAAGGAGTGAGCGTATTTTCCGCAAATGTGCGACCTTATCGTATTTCTTTTTCGTTCTGTATGGAACGGGATACGGGGAATCTTTATATTGCGGAGTGCGCCGCCTGTGCTTCGATGCAGGGCAGGGGCTTTCAACTTTGGCAAAGGGAGGATGCGCCATGAGCACCGATTCAAGATGGCAACTGCTCGATTTCGAGTGTCAGGAGGAGCAGCGAGTCGCCAGGCTCCTCGTTGAATGGAGCTCGGAGGAAGGGCGGCTGTTCCTGAACAGTATCCACTGCAACCATCCCCGGCTGAAGGAAACCGACAACTGGGACTGCAACTGGTCGTGCCTTGAAGAGATAACCCGGGAAGAAAAATTCTGATGCTCCTGATGTCTATTCTTCGGCCGAGTGCTTTCTGACCAGGTAGATTCCGTCCCGTATGGTGAGAAATAGTTTTTCCGCATGAGGATCGGCGTTCACCATGTCGTTGAATTTTGCGATTGCCCGGCTGTCGTCGTCCTTCGGGTCGAAAATCCTGCCGTACCACAACACATTGTCGACAAGGATAATACCGCCCGGTCTCAAAATGCGCATCGACTCCCTGTAGTATGCCTCGTAGCTTTTCTTATCGGCATCGATGAAGACAAGGTCGGTCCCGCCGTCGTGAAGGGTCTTCATCACTTCGAGCGCATCGCCGACGCGCAGCACGATCTTTTTGCCGCTTGGACTTCTGTCGAAAAAACTTTGAGCCAGTTTTGCAAAATCGGGATCGATCTCGATCGTGAGTACTTCACCTCCGTCGCGAAGCCCCTCGGCCATTGCAAGGGCGGAATAGCCCGTAAAGGTTCCTATTTCGACGATGTGCCGCGGGGCAAAAAGTTGCACGACAAACTGCAGAAACCGGCCCTCGACCCGCCCGGTCAGCATGCTGGGGTAAGGCATGCCGGTCAAGGTGAAACGTTCGATTTCCTCCAGGAGCGCCGACATGGGTGTAGTATGTTCCGCCCCGTACTCTTCCGCATTTTTGGCGACTGCGTCCATGAAGCAGTAGATGCCGCCCTTGTTGAGAGACTCTTTCCCGCTCAAATCTTCCCTCCTGTCAATTAAGCAATGTTGTTCCCAGTCAGTATGTTAAACATTTTTTCGGACTGCGGCAGCCGGCGGGGAAGGGGATGCAGGAGAGAATCCCAGCGCAGGGCCGGGAAAATGAAAGGCACACCGGCATTAGTACGCCGGCTGTGCCTTTGTCATTTCATCGCTTGGTTTTTTGTAGCAGCGTATATCAGCTGAACTTTCCGGTGACATAGTCTTTCGTGTGCTCTTCTCGGGGGTCTTCAAATATCCTGCCGGTATCTCCGTATTCGACGAGATACCCGGTGCGTCCTCCCTGTGTGGTGTCGACATAGAGGAAGCCGGTCTTGTCGGCCACGCGCTGTGCCTGCTGCAGGTTATGGGTGACGATGGCGATGGTATAGCTTTTCTTCAGTTCGAGCATCAACTCTTCGATTCTGCGGGTGGCGATCGGATCCAGTGCCGAACACGGTTCGTCCATGAGAAGGACCTGCGGCTCGGTTGCAATTGCCCGAGCGATGCATAACCGCTGCTGCTGGCCCCCTGAAAGTGAAAGCCCGCTGTTGTGCAGCTTGTCTTTCACTTCGTCCCAAAGAGCGGCCTTGCGCAGGGCTCGCTCCACGCGTTCTTCCCTGTCTCCCTTATAACGGTTGAGCCTCAGGCCGAACGCGACATTTCTGAAGATGCTCATTGCAAAAGGATTAGGCTGCTGGAAGACCATACCGATGTGTCTCCGCACGGCAACGGGGTCTATCCGCGATCCGTAGATGTCTTTGCCTTGAAAGTGAATGTGCCCTTCGAAACGGAAGCCCCGAACTAGATCGTTCATGCGATTCAGGCATCGGAGAACCGTGCTCTTCCCGCATCCTGAAGGACCGATGAAGGCGGTTATCTTCCCGCGTTCGATCGGGATTCGCGTGTCGCGCACGGCCTTGAATTTTCCATAGAACAGTTCCTTGATATGGCAGTCTATGACAACCCCGTTGCCCTTCTGAGGAGCCGGGGATACGGCTGCTGCTTGTTCCATCATTACAGGTTCCTCCTTCTTTCCCTTCCGACTGTCGAGACCGCAATCAAACTGCTAGCGACTCGTCTTTCTCGAAAGACTTTGCCCGATCAGGTTTACTGCGAGCACCAGGAGCACTAGCACCAGGGCCGCGGCCCAGGCGAGTTCCACCTGGTTTTCGAAGGGCATGGCCGAAAAGTTATAGATCAACACGGCAAGGGACGCGGTCGGCTGCATAAAATCTACATGCCCGCCCGAGCCGAGCCAATAGTTGCTGAAAAGCGCTGTGAAAAGAAGCGGAGCGGTTTCTCCTGCGGCGCGCGCAACCGCGAGCATGATCCCGGTAAGGATGCCGGGAAAAGCGGCGGGGAGCAGAACCATCCATACGGTCTGCATCTGCGTGGCCCCCATCCCGATGGCGGCCTCACGCATTTTTGCAGGAACCATGCGGATGGCTTCCTCCGCGGTAAGCATTACGGTGGGAAGCATGAGAATGGAAAATGCAATTCCTCCTGCCAGAGAGGAAAAGCCGCCGGTGGTAAGCACCACGGCGCCATAGGCAAATACGCCCGCCAAAATGGATGGAAAACCCGTCAGGGTCTTGGCCGCCATTCGCACCAGCTTTGCCAGTCCTGTGTCAGAGCCCACCTCGGCAAGAAACACCGCGCCGAGAACACCGAACGGAACGCTTATCAGGGCCGCAAGCCCTACCATTACCAGCGTACCGAGGATTGCGTTGCCGAATCCGCCCCCCAATTCGAAGGCGGCTGGCGGTAATTCCGCAAACAGGCTCAGGCTGAGCCGCTCTCCGCCGCGCCGAACCAGCATGAAAAGCACGGAAAACAGCGGCACCAGCGCAATGATCGTAACCAGGGCGGTCAGGACGCCCATCAGGAAATTGAAGGCCGAACGGGGGCGCCGCAAAGACTTTTCCAACTGTCCGAAATCGATTCCCGCACCGGGTTCTTTAATCCGGTTCAACACAGCCTCCAGACTTGCAACCTCACTCATCGCCCCGCTCCTCCGGTTCCCGCGGAGGCTCGCTGCAAGATCACCGTGCCCAGCATATTCACAACGAGAGTGATGCCGAGCAGGATCAGGGCTGCGAACATGAGGACCCCCACATCCCGCGGACCTGCTTCGGGAAAGTTGTTCGCGAGCAGGGCGGCCAACGTGTTGGCCGGAGAAAAAAGGGACCAGCTGATTACATTGGAATTGCCCACCAGCATCGCCAGGGCCATGGTCTCACCGAGCGCCCTGCCGAAAGCCAGAATGATCGCACCGAAAATTCCCTTGGAAGCCGTCGGAATG
>JAEZXS010000109.1 GCA_023442755.1 Pseudomonadota bacterium
TTCCTTTTTCTGGCAGTGCATGAAACCGAACGGCGGCGGCAAGCCGACCGGCCCGGTAGCACAAAAGATTGACGCGGCATTCGGAAGTTTCGAGAAATTCGCCGAAGAATTCAAGAACGCGGGAGTAACCCAGTTTGGAAGCGGCTGGGCCTGGCTGGTGGAAAAGGGCGGGAAGCTCGAAATCATGAAGACGGCCAACGCGGATACGCCTGTTGCCCACGGCATCAAACCGCTCCTCACGGTCGATGTCTGGGAACATGCCTATTACCTGGATTACCAGAACAGACGCCCCGATTTCATTCAGGCGTTCATCGACCACCTCATCAACTGGGATTTCGTGAACTCGAAACTTTAGTTCCGTATCAATCCGGGCAACAATCTCAAGCAAGAGTTCCGTGGGAGCGGCTCGCAGCCATGATTCGGCAAGCAACTGTTACTGCTCTCCCTGAGGAGGCATAACGAAAAGAGGCGGGCTAAAAAGCCCGCCTCTTTCATTTCGAGATCTTTTCCGGGATCGGCGCTCAGTTCGGATACACATTTCCCGTTTCCAGGATGCACCACCCGTTCCGGGTCTTCCCCAGCAGCAGATTCACCTGCCACCCCTTGCGGCAGTGGTCCGTAATCTCCTTGGGAACCCGCACTTCCACGATGCCCGAACTCGCCGCACCCGAAAGAATCAGGATTCCGGGATGGACCTGGTCGATTATGAAGTAGTCGTCCAGCTCCGAAGTCCAGTACCTGGGAGCGTGGCTCTGGGCATATTCATATAGAAGCCGCGCCAGGCGCTCGGCCGCAGGCAGCTCCCGTGCGGCTTCCGCAGCCAGGCGGATACCCCGGTCGGCCACGTCTTTCCCGATGAACTCATTTTCCTCGAGCCACTTGATCAGCTTCTTCGTAACGATCCCCGCAGCCTGCAAAAGCGCCTCGGAAGCCATCACCTTCCTGATCATGAAGTAGTTCAGAAAATTGGACAGGGAGAGCAGGATCTTTTCAGGTCCGAAAATAAAGCAGAATTCGAGATTCTTTTGAAAGTAGAGCTTTTCGTACAAAGCCACTTCCGATGAATTGTCCAACTCGTGGTAGCCATGCCCGTTCAGGCAGTGGCGAAGTAGGTCTACCACTTCCTCGTAACGGTTGAACGTTCGGGCCTTGAGCCTCTTTTGCTGGTCTTTAAGAAACTGCGTCAGCACCTCCTCGATGTTGGGCCGCGCCACAGTCGGGAAATGCAGTACGTTGTTGCTTTTATTAATCTTTTTCACCATATTCGCCCGGTCCATGATCATATCCGCCCTCCGCAACCCGGACAAAACCTGAAATCCGCATCCACCGGATATCCGCAACGCAAACACCTTGGTCCGACAATTCGCGGCGCGGCAGCCGTCGAAGACTGGTCTGGAGATGAAACAGCACGGCATCGGTTACAGATCAGAACAGGTACTCCTCTTTTGACAGGAAAAATGGGAATGAAAAATAGGCTGAGATATTGGTCAACGCGCTTCAAGGCAGCCTGGGCCAGGCCACAGGCGGGGCAAATCCTCGGGGTCTCGTCGAGAGAAATCGTCTTCGGTTGAACCCCGCCGATCAGGAAAAACATTGATTCTCCTCACAGCATGAAATCGTCAACAGCGCATATATACCACAGATTTTCAGGAATGGCTATGCCATCGCAAGGGACATCCCCCGCAATGCGAAACGCTCCCGCTGCAGCTTGTTTCAGCACATCCAATTTTTCCAGGAATGTTTCTTTGTTCGGTCGTTGACACTCTCAGGATTGGGTCTTACTTTCCCGCTAACTTTCGGATCACTGGAAACAAACTCCGAATCACGGGAGATTGAAAATGAATTTCAGAAGAATTTTCTCACTTCTTGTTCTCGTTCTTGCAGTCACTCTGACCAACGCCGGCATCGATGTCAAGGCCGGCGGTCGGGCGAGCGGGTTCAGTTCACCTTCTGTTGAGATTACACCGAACGGCGACGTGGTCAGCCACTATGCACCGTATCACCACCCGAGTCACTAAAGAGGACAACCTCGGGGATAGAGAGAGGAGACTGCTATGAACTTCAGAAAAGCCCTGTCGGTTTTCTTGCTGCTGGCGGCCTTTGTTTTCACCGCGACGGCTGCCAGAGCGGATTCAGCGCAACCCTGGGACGATATGGCTTCCGGGGGGACCTTTCTCCACAATGACTCAGACTGGCCCAGTTCACTTTCAGACTAAACGGGGCAATCCGATTTTTGCCCTCGTAAATAGGAGACTTACAATGAACTTCACAAAACTGGTTTCACTCCTTTTACTGGTATTCGCTTTTACTTTCGCAACGGTAAACGCCAGGGCCGATTCCAACTCGGTTGTAAACGATCGGGGCTTCAGCTCTCCGCAGGTGCAGCTCAATACCAATGGGGACCTGTCCAGTCCGTATCCGCCCTATTTCCATAACGACAAGTAACCCTTACGGTTCATAAAAACCGCCTCAAAAAGCCATGCCGCAGCCAAAAGCCAGCCAGCATGGCTTTTTAATTTTCCCAATATTTTCAGACAAATGATATAAATAAAAATTATCAAAAGATAATCAGTTGACAGTCCAGATATCCAGTCTTAGATTTTGGCTAACTTTTTGGAACACTGAATGAAAACTCCAGGTCAACAAGGAGACACACAATGAACTTCAATAAAGCACTTTCCGTTCTGATGCTGGTATTTGCTCTGACTTTCGTAGCGGCAAATGCAAGGGCGGCTTCCGATCCTCTTATCACCGACGACGGCTTCAGCTCTCCACAGGTCACACTCAATGCCAACGGAGATCTTTCAAGCCCATATCCGCCCTATTTCCATAACGACAAGTAGCAACATCGGTTCATAAGAACCGCTAAAAAAGCCATGCTGCAGCCCCCCTTCAGCATGGCTTTTTTTACTTCTTCAATGGCATGAGTTTTTAAACAGAAAAGCGATAATCGTTATTGTACGCTCAGTTGACACCATGAATATCCTGTATTAGTTTTCGACTAACTTTTTAGAACACTGAATGAAAACTCCATGTCACAAGGAGACATACAATGAACTTCAATAAAGCACTTTCCGTTTTGATGCTCGTATTTGCACTTACCGTTGTGGCGGTAAACGCAAAGGCCGATCCCGGACTGCTTGGAACCGACGAGGGTTTTAGCTCTCCTCAAACCGAATGGAACGCCAGCGGCGATCGGACCAGCCACTATCCGCCCTACTTCCATAACGAAATGTAACAAACGCGGTTAACCCGGCCGATAAAAAGCCATGCCGAAGACCTCTTCGAGCATGGCTTTTTCTATTTTCAATTCCCTGGGCCGGCGCCGGAACGAACTCACATGCAGCTCTTTTTCAGCCCCCGGACCAGTTCCCCAACCTTCTCCGCCGCCCCTCCACTCTCGATGCACGATTCGATTATCCGTTCGAAAGCGCTTCCGATGACAACCCCATCGGCCATTGCACCCATTTCGGCAACCTGTTCGGGCGTGGAAATTCCAAAGCCGATGCAAACCGGAAGTCCATTGCAGCAAGCGCGCAGATCCGAGGCAATCCCTGCAATCATTTCCCTGTCGAGACCCCCGCTTCCGGTGACCCCGGTCATGGAAACCAGGTAGATAAACCCTGAGGCCTTCGCGACGATCTCCCTCATCCGGGAAGCAGGCGTGGTCGGGGCAACCAGGCGTATGAAATCGAGTTTTCCGCCCCAGGCCCCGGTCAGTTCGTCGGATTCTTCCGGCGGCAGATCGACGACGAGCACTCCATCGGCCCCGGCTTCGACGGCATCGCGATAGAATTTCTCCGCGCCGTATGCAAGGATTGGGTTGTAGTAGCTGAAAAGAACCAGCGGGATTGGGCTGAATTCCCGTATGCTCCGCACCATCTCGATAACGGCAGCCAAGTTTGCTCCCGCTTGTATGGCCCTGGTGGAAGACCGCTGTATCGTAGGCCCGTCGGCAGTCGGATCGGAAAAGGGCACCCCCAGTTCCAGGATGTCCAGGCCGGACCGGCACATCTCGCGGATTATCTCGATGGACTCGGGGATGCTGGGGTCTCCGGCGGTTACGAAACCCACGAGCGCCTTACGCCCGTTGCTGCGAATCTCGTCAAAAGCATTCTTAATTTTCTTCATGGAAGGCTCATCCGTTTTCATTCGTAATATGGACTCCATTTTCTCAATTCCCGCTGGCGTGCAGTGCGTCATACTCGGCAACGATTCCGAGGTCCTTGTCCCCCCGTCCGGACAGATTCACGATAAGAATGTCACTGGACGGCCGTTTCGCGGCCTCGACCATTCCCCGTGCGACCGCATGGGAACTTTCCAGCGCGGGGATGATTCCTTCGAGCCGGCACAGCAGGTGAAAGGCTTCCAGGGCTTCCCCGTCCTTTACGGATTCGTACCGGACGCGTCCGCAGTCCTTGAGCCACGCATGTTCTGGGCCGACACCGGGGTAGTCGAGGCCCGCGGAAATCGAGTGCGCTTCCTGGATCTGTCCGTTCGGGTCCTGAAGCACGTACGATTTGGAGCCATGAAGTACTCCGACCGAACCCGCGCCGAGCGTCGCGGCGTGTTTCCCGGTTGGAATACCGAGTCCGGCTGCTTCCACCCCCACTATCTCGGTTTTGTCACCGAGAAAGGGATAAAAAAGCCCCATCGCATTGCTGCCGCCGCCGACGCACGCTACCAGCAGATCGGGAAGGCGTCCTTCTGCCTCGAGTATCTGGGCTCTTGCCTCATCGCCGATCACGCGCTGAAAATCACGGACCATTGCCGGATAGGGATGAGGGCCGGCAACCGAACCGATTATGTAGAAGGTATCCCGGATCGCGCCCACCCAGTAGCGCATGGCTTCGTTCATGGCGTCCTTGAGGGTTCCCGTCCCGGAATCCACCTGTACGATTTCCGCACCGAGCAGCCTCATCCGCTGCACGTTAGGGGCCTGCCTGGCGATATCTTCGCGCCCCATGAAGATCTTGCACTCCATTCCGAACAGGGCCGCGGCTGTCGCGGTGGCCACGCCATGCTGGCCCGCCCCGGTCTCCGCGATAACCTTTTTCTTTCCCATCCATTTGGCCAGGAGCGCCTGCCCGAGCGTGTTGTTGATCTTGTGCGCGCCGGTGTGGGCAAGGTCCTCCCGCTTCAGGTAAACGACCGCTCCGCCGAGATGTGCGCTCAGACGGGCGGCTTTGAACAGTGGTGTGGGTCTTCCGGCATAGTATTTCAACAGCTTCGCCAGTTCCGCCTGGAAGGCAGGTTCGGGGCAAATAGTCGAGTAGGCCTTATCGATTTCTATCATTGCGGGCATGAGCGTTTCGGCAATGTACCGCCCCCCGTAGAGCCCGAAATGCCCGGTCCCGTCCGGCAGAATCCCGGCTGAATCCTTCAAATTGCCCGTTTCTACAGCGTGCGCCGTTTTCATCAGAATATCCTCCTTGGCTCTCTCTTAACCTTTGCCTCGCACACCGTTCGAAGAAAGGTTTCAACCTTGTCCATATCCTTGATCCCCGGCTCCGATTCGACTCCGGAACTGACATCCACCGCATCGGGGAAAACCTGTTCCACGGCATCGATCACATTCCCTGCATTCAGACCGCCGGCCAGAATGCAGGGCGCCTCTCCCAGAAATTCCCGAACCGAAACCCAATTCCAGCTCAACGCATTCCCGCCGGGAAGTGGCCCGCCCCCTCCTTCGACCAGGAAGGCCGAAGCGCCATACCCGCAACAATCTCCCAATGCCGGAGTCCTGTTCATAAAAAGCGTCTTTATCACCAGGATACCCGCCCGCTTGAGTTCCTCGACCGTATCGGTGCTCTCCGCCCCGTGCAGTTGCACGGCATTCAGTCCGCACTCTTCGACTTTTTTGAGAATGGCGGCGGCCGGCTCGTTTACGAATACCCCCACCGAGCAGGCAGCGGCGGGAAGGTTCATGCATATCTCGCGGGCGGTACGACCGCTCACAAACCGTGGGCTCGGCGGGTAAAACACCAGCCCGATCGCGTCGGCCCCGAGCCGCACACAGTCAATAGCCTGATCGACCCGGGTGAGCCCGCAGATTTTCACCTGGGGACGGAAACACGTTCCGGACTGCCCGCTCATGGTTTTACCCCATGCAGTTCCCGAAGCAGTTTCACCGGATCGTCCGACCGCATCAGGCTCTCGCCTATGAGAAAGTTAAAGACCCCCGCATCAACCAGTTCCTCTATCTGGGCTCTGCCGTGGATACCGCTTTCCGAGACGATCGCCTGCCCGGGTTGAATGCGTCGCGCAAGCTCGATCGAAGTCCGGATATCGGTTTTGAAGGTCCGGAGGTCGCGATTGTTGATCCCGATGAGTTTGGCTCCGGCAGTCGTTGCAGTTTCCAGTTCTTCTTCACCGTGTATTTCGACCAGAGCGGTCATGCCC
>JAEZXS010000041.1 GCA_023442755.1 Pseudomonadota bacterium
GATAATAATGGCGTCGGGCGAGTTCTCGACCAGTAGCCGGTAACGTTCTTCGCTCGCCCTGAGAATTTCCTCCATTGCTTTGCGCTGGGTGATATCATCTATCACAACGACCACGAAAGCCAGTTGCCCGCACTCGTTGTAAACGGGTGTAGCATTATAGCTTCCGATCCAGTTGTTTCCCTTCCTGTTGTTGTACAAATGAATCTCGAGATCCCGGACAAGTTCACCGCGCAGAGCCCTGCATACCGGGCGGGCATCTTTGGGTATGGGCTTGCCCTCGGGGTCTCGGGTCTCGATGACGGTACAGAACCGTTCCAGTTCACGGTCCACTTCGTCCATGCATCCATAGCCATGAAGTCGCAGGCCGGCAGGGTTCATTTTCAGCAGGTTGCCGTCTTTGTCGAATATGATAACGGACTGCACCATGCTGTCGATGATGGCCTGAAGCTGCCCCCGCTGCGTGGTGGCCTCTTCGGCGAGCCTTCGTTGAAGGGCCTCGTTTTCGCGCAATGACCTTTCCGCCGCCTCAATGGCGCTTATGTCCCTGAATGCAGTTATGGCGCCGATCAAGTTGTCGAGGTTGTCGCGAATCGGACCGCTGTTGCAGAGAATCGGCACTCTTGCGCCCGATGGCTGCATAATGATCAATTCGCGGTTGATGACCTCCTCGCCAAAGTATAAGGCCCTGTAGTCAGGGAGATCGTCAGGACCGGCAGGGCAAATACCGTCTCTGCAATGGATCTGCCATGTCCCGGCATGCTGGCCGACAGGTCTGCTCATCAATTCGTCGCAGGAACGGGCAGTGATTCTCTGGCCATGTTTGCTGATGGTGTGGATCATTCCGTCTGCTGCGGAAGATATGGCGATGCCTTCCGGGATGTAGTCCATCAGGGCTTTGAGGATATTGCTCCCTTCCTCTGCCTCTGTCGCTCTCTGTTCAGCCTCGCGCCTGGCCGCCTGCAGGTCTTTGTGGCTTTGCTTCAGTGCGTCCACAAGGCCGTTGAGACGCCTGTTGAGACGGGACATCGAAATGTAGCGCCAACCCGCGACCAGGAGCAGCAGGAAGACGGAGGCAATGAACATGGTCCAGAAAACCATGCGCGGCGTCCAGTATTCCTGGCTGGTCCCGAACCATTTCTGATAAATGTGGTGATGCTCGGATGAGTCGGCGAAAGCGGTCACGGCCGCATTCATCGTTTTCAGCAAATTCGCGTTTCCTTTTCGCATCGCAATGGCGAACTTAGCATGGGCCAGCGGCTGACCAATTGCCGTGAGCTGATCGTCCAGGCCGATTTGCACGGTTAAGAAATGGACGGCAGGTTGCAGCGCAACCAATGCCTCGACATCGCTGCTAAGCAATGCCATCAGAGCTGATTTGATATTTTCGTATGCCTGGACAGAAATGTCCGGGCTCTCCGCGATTAGGGCGGAGCCGATGCCTCCTCTCAACACGGCAATCCGCCCGGTTACCCTTTGTGGAACTTGATTGGCGATCGAGGAATGTACGAATAAGGAAATCGGGAGGGTGTTGATCGGATCGGTAAAATCAAAATTGCGTTTTCTGTCTTCCGTGATTGCCAGAAAAGGCGCAAGATCGGCCCTGCCTGAGGCGAGGAGTTCCTGCAGATCTGCGTAGTTGGCCACCGTGATATATCGGACGTTCACCCCTGCACTTCGGGCAATGTGCTCCAGGATTTCCACAGCATAGCCGGCTGGTTTGCCTTTCTTGTCCATCTGGTAGAGAGGCGGGTAGTTGTCGAGCACAGCGGCCGTTATGGTGAGGTTTCCGTCCGGGGGCGGGTATGCAGCGGCTGAGAGGGCTTGAAAAAAGATAAGGATCAGGAGTGGAACTCTGAGGAAGTTGCAAGACATCCGGGTCATATACTTGCTCCATTTTGATGCCCTGGTCCTTGCGTATATTCTTTGCAGGTCGTAAGCCTCACATGACTGGCTGAGCCTTTCTTTCCCTGAAGGAAGATCGCTCATCCTGGAACTCCGCGGTGAACTTGCTTGATACCGGGTATCCTATTCCATAAGGAAGTTCAAGCTTTTCTTGAAGGGTAATGATTATTTATGAGCTTCTGCGGGTTTGAATGATTCTGCAAAAGACTGCCGGAGAGTTGAACCTGCATTCATCCGCCCTCTGCAGATCAAGATCGGTTTCAGAACCGGTCCCCGTTGTCGTGCATCGGCCACGCGGCACGAATTACCGTGCCTTCGCCGGGAATCGACGATAATGAGAACACACCTCCCAGGAGTTCGACCCGTTTGCGCATGTCTGTAAGGCCGCATGCCTTTTCGGGATGCGACATTACTTCGTTCAGATCGAAGCCGATCCCGTCATCGGAAAGAGTCAATTCCATGTTATTGTTTTTCTGCGCCAGCGAAACGTCCACCCACTCGGCCCTGCTGTGTTTGGCAATGTTGGTGAGCGCTTCCTGAACGATCCGGAAAACAGCGAGTTTCAAGGAATCCTCGATTTGTTCCTCGGCAATCCCAATGTCGAGTTCCACGTGCATTCCGGGATAGAGCGCCGGGAATTTCTCCCTGCACAGGCATTCCACGCAGGGAATCAGGCCGGTTTCTTCGAGCGTGACCGGCATCAGATGTATGCAGAGAGTGCCGGTCTGTTCAAGGGAGCGCTCCAGTTCCGGGAGGAAGGATTTTATCAGCCCGAGCGACTCCTGCAATCCGTTGCGGGCATGTGTGTCGAGAATGTTCCTGAGGCCTTTTGCGAGGGAAACGAATGTCCCGCTGAAGGCGCATTCGAGCCCTGAAATAGTGCGGTTTCTTTCTTCATCCCGCGCGGCAAGCATTGCCAGGGGGATCTTGTCCAATTCCTGATTTAGCCTTTCCACTTCGATAGTGCGTTCGTGGAGCTGGTGCCGGAATTCCTCGTGCATCCTGCGCAGTTCTTCCTCCGTCTGCCGGTGTTCCGTTATATCCAGTCCGATCCCTCCCACATATCTTTTCCCTGCAGAGTCAGTGAACGGAAATTTGATCTTCCACCATGTATACCTGCTCCCGTCCGGATAGGTGGTGTCTTCGACCACGTCCCAATACCGGCCGCTCCTCAGTACCTTCAAATCGCTGGCTCTATACTGGCGGGCTTTCTCTATCGGGAAGATCTCAAAATCCTTCTTCCTGCAGCACTCCTTGAAAGTTGCCCCGAAACTTTTCTCCCCGGGGGCGCTGAGATACACATACCGGCCATGCTCGTCTTTCATCCATGCCGTTGTCGGGCTGTTGTCCATGAATGCCCTGAAACGGTCGTCGCTTTCGCGAAGCGCCCGTTCGGCGCTCTTCTGCCGATCGATGTCGATGAGAACGCCGAGCATCCGGGTTGGGCGGCCATCTTCATCGTAGATATAGCGGCCCCGCGCCTCCAGCCAATGAATGGAGCCGTCGGGCCATATCACGCGAAACTCGCAAGCGTAGTCCTTGTGCTCCTTAAGCGCCCTGCCGACGACGCGCTGCTGGCGGGACAAATCCTCCGGGTGCACGCGGTTGCGAAAGGCGTCGTAGCTTGGCTCGATTTCACCGGCCTTGTATCCGAGCAAAGTGAAATGACCTTCCGACCACTCGAATCTTCCAGTCTCCAAATCCCATTCCCAAATCCCCATGTGTCCCGAGTCGAGGGCTAAGAGCAGACGGCGCTCGCTCCGTTGAAGAGCCTCTTCGATGTGTTTTTGCTCCGTGACGTCCAGCACTACTCCAATCATGCGCAGCGGTTTCCCGTTCTCATCCCTGATGGTGTTTCCTTTTGCGTGCACCCATCGGATCCCGGAGTTGGGCAAGACTATTCTGTGTTCCGTATCGAAGTCTTTCCTGCCCTTGATATCGTCGATAAGTTCCTCCTCCACCCGCTCGCGGTCATCCGGATGCAGCCGGTTGCGGAAGGAGTCGTAGGAAATTTGAGCCTCGCGAGGAAAACCGAACAGGTCCATGCACATATCGCTCCCGATCAGTTCACTGCTGACGAGATCCCAGTGCCAGATCCCCAGCCTGCTCACTTCGGATGCAAGCCGAATGCGGCCCTCGCTTTTTCTCAACTCCTCTTCCATCTTCTTTTGTGCCGTAATGTCCTGACTGATCCCCGAGAATCGAACGGGTTTTCCTGCCGGGTCATAATGGGCTCGCCCTATGGTTCGGACCCATTTGAAGGCGCCGTTTCGAGGGGAAGTGCGGAAGGTGAAATCATAGAGCCTGCGTTCGGCGACGGCCTCGAGAGCAGCTCTTTTACACGCCTCGCGGTCGTCGTGGTGAACCAGCGAGAAGAACCGCACAAGGTCTATATCTTCATCCGGATCGGCACAGAAATGCCTGCTTGCCTCTCTGTTGCGATGCAATTTGTCAAAAGGCGGATCACTCCACCACCATCCGAGGTGTGCGGCACCGATAATGAATTCGAGGTTTTCCCGGCTGAAGGTGAATCCCTGCGGGACGATCTCGCCATCAACACCTTTGCGCTCTTTAGTTTCGTTCTCTGACTGCATAATCCGCCTCCGACAAAGTCCCTGAATAGGACAATGCATTGAGACCGTCCCGAGGATTAACGGGGAATTTACAAATGTGCGGTGCTTCCGGTATTCAGGAAGGGACCGCAGGACCTGAGCCGGCCCCCGCCGCAAAAGAGCAGGAGCCGGCCCGTGACAAACTTCGGTCATGATGTGTTACTGGGCGGCAACGGCAGCCTGTTTCGACAGGAAGCCTTCAAATGTGCTGCCGTCTGAAAAGTCGCTGCCGTGTACTTCCAGCACTCCGCCCCACCTGTTGAACCGCGTCTTTTCCGCGGAAACTTTGAGGTTGACCGCGGTCAGTTCGAGGGAGCGCCCCTCCCTGATTGCCGAAAAGGGGATAGGCTGAGGGGCCAGGCCGGCGATCATTCCGGTCAGGAATTTTGAGGATTCCGCCGTGAATACGAGGGTGATGGTTGCAGTTGTCGGGGTTGTGCTTTCGGGCGTAATGACGTTGACTGTTCCCGACCAGGTCGTCCCCACGAAACTTGCCTGTCCGGGAAACGCCATTGCATTTCCGGTGAGAAACAAAAAGGCCAGGGCAACGTACAAAAGATTGGTAAATTTCTTCATGTCAGCCTCCGGGACGAAAGGTCAATTTCGTCATGGATGATCATTGTATAGGAGCCGGCCGCTCGGTTACGGCCGGCCCTCCGGCAACATCTATCCCGCGTCAGGATGGAGACTATCTCCTGCTACGGCATCCTCCTTTGGTTACTGAAAGGTTCAAGAGGGCGCCGGGCGACTGGCAAAATCAGGCTGGACTAGTGATGCGTGTTGCCTGACTGCCACCATTTCTTTCCGTCGTCCCACCACCATCTCTTGCCGTCATTCCACCACCAGTTCCTTCCATCATGCATCCACCAGTGTTTCCCATCGTTGCACCACCAGTTCCTCCCATTGTGCGTCCAGCGGTATCGGTCGTCATTACCGTAATGCCTCCCGTAGGGGTCGGAATTGGGCAATCTCGGGTGATGGGTTCCATCGTTCCATCCGTTGTCGTGATCTCCGTCGTGATCTCCGCCCCCTCCATAATGGCCGCCGCCGTAATGATCGTCTCCCCCGTACTGGCCTCCATCGTGATTGCCACCCCCCTGATGATTATCTCCGCCGCCATTGCCGAAATAGTTCGCTTGAGGCATGTTCGTGAAGCTTGGAATGGTAGGGCGGTCGGCTGCAACCACCCAGGTAGCAAGGAAAACGAAACCGGTGACAGCCACCATTGTCATTATGAGTTTCAAACCTTTTGTGCTGACCATGATTTCCTCCTTTTTTGTGCAGTTGACAAGAGATGCACCATCCTGAACAAGTGCGGGAGTGTAGGGGAAACCGTGTTTGTCAACAATCCTGTGAATCTGGTATATAGAAGACCTTAGAATTGTAATCGGGAGGTGGGGTCTTGCCTAGGTGAAAAGCGAAATAGTAAATGAATGTAATTAACATTTAAACCGAAAATCATTCGATGATCTTACCGTGTGTTGCTTATCAAGGGGCTAAGGGTTGGTATGGCAAAAGTATCACAATATGTGTCTTAAGCTAGTAAGAGGAAAAAGTCCATGTTGGAATTATTGCATTTAATAATCATGTAAAAAACCTAACCTTCTGTTAACTGTTTAACATAATAAACATCACTTAAAGAAGATTCAATTGCGTTTAAATTATAATGCGGTTGTTTTATGGTACTGAATGTAAATTACTTTACAGCATAACATTAATAATGTCAGTAATAATAAAATACAGAGGGATAGTGCCAGAATTTTGTGGGAGCGGCTTGCAGCCGCGACTATTCGGAGCACATTGAAATAGGCTGGTCATGAATTTTTCTTTTCTCTAGCGAATTCCGCGGAACGTGGGAGAGAGGCGCGAAGAAAAGCCTGGGGGAAAAAGGACGGATGAGATCAAGGCGGTCATCGAATGGAGCGAATAACCGGATGAAAACCGCGGCGTCAACCTCCGAGGCCTTTCAACCCTTCCCGAACTTGCTCCCGCATTGCGGAATTCCGATCTGCCCCGGGGCATTGGATTCAGATGCGATGAAGTTCCTGTTTTCCTCGAGCGAAATCTACAAGGCAGCTCGATGCTTCATATGGTCAAACGGCCAGGTGGCGCTGATTTTCGTCCCTTCGCCAGGCTTTGAAGCTACAGAGAAAGTACCTCCCACGATTTCGGCTCGTTCCTTCATCCCTGTCAGCCCGAGGCTCCTCGCATACACTTGGGACCAGATGGCTTCCTGATCGAAACCTATGCCGTCATCCACTATGGACAATTGGATTCCACCATCTGTTCGCAGCAAAGAGAGATCCACCCACTCTGCCCTGCTGTGTTTGGCTATGTTGTTCAGCGCCTCCTGGGCGATTCTGAACACAGAGGTTTTCAGATTTTCCGGAATCTGTTGCTCTTCGATGTCCGTCTCAAGTTCGATATGACGTTCGGGATAAAGTTCCATGCTCTCCCGGCGAAGCCACTCCAGAGTCGCCAGCAGTCCGACGTTGTCCAGCATACCGGGATGCAGGCCCATATAAATGTTCCGCGTTTCTTCGATCGAGCGCTGGAGAATGGGTATGAACTGCTCCAGGCGAGCCATGGCGGTGCCGGCGCGGACTTCGTCCCTGAGATTGAGAATCATCTCGACCCAGAACTTGAGGGCTGCGAGCGTCTGCCCGATGCTGTCGTGCAGTTCGCCGCCTATCCTCCTCCTTTCCTCTTCCTGGGCCGCGATGAGTCGCGATGGGACCGATCGAAGCTCCTCATTCACTCTTTCCAGTTCGACAGTGCGCTCCTGCACCCTCCGCTCCAGGTCGCGATGCGAGTTGCGCAGATCCTGCTCCAGCTTCTTTTGCTCGGTGACATCATTGAAGATGGTATATACTTCGTAGGGTCTCGGCTCTCCTTCCCGAAACAGGGGAACGGCTTTGATGGTTATCCACCTGTATGCATCTTCTCTTTGGTTGAATACTCCCATTACCGCACCCTCGACGTCGCGCCCGGTCCGAAGAGCGGTTCTCGAAGGATGCCCCGAATCGGGCCATGGGGATCCGTCTTCGTGTACGGAGAAATCTTCCAGGCTGGCCGACATCCCTCCGAGGATTTCCTCCCTGGACCTGCCGACGATACGCGCGGCAGCGGGATTCACCTTGATTATCTTCCCTTCTGCATCGCGATAGACCACCCCCGCCTCCATCGTTTCGAAAAGGAGCCGGTAGTCCTGCGTGGAGCGGAAGAGTTCTTCTTCCATTTGCCTGCGCTCGGTTATATTCAGACCGATCCCGCCAA
>JAEZXS010000051.1 GCA_023442755.1 Pseudomonadota bacterium
ACGACATTCTGACCAAGTGCGTCGGGTCCCGCAATCCTCACAATGTGGTCAAAGCCACCGTCGAGGGCCTCAAAAAGCTCCGGAACGCCGACCAGGTCTCCAAACTGAGGGGAAGAAACATACTCGAGGAATCGGCCTAGTCCGATTTTTTCGTCAAACGGCATCCAGTGTCCCACGCCGGGTTCGCCCCGGTCGTGAGCAATGATAGCAAGGTGCAGGTATGGTCAAGCCAATTCAAGTCAAACTCGTTCGCAGCCCGATAGGCCGGCCCGAGAAACACCGCAAGATCCTTACAGCTTTGGGACTCACGCGGATGCACAGGCCAGTGGATCTCTACAGCTCGCCTCAGATTCTCGGCGCTTTGAGAAAAGTTATTCATCTCGTCGAAATTACAGAAAAATAGCGAAAGAAAAACGGGGTTTTTTGATGAGACTCGGTGAACTGGCTCCGCCTCCAGGAGCAAAAAAGAATACAAAGCGCCTTGGCAGAGGTTCGGGATCCGGCCAGGGTATGACAGGCGGCAAAGGAACCAAAGGACAGAAAGCCCGCTCCGGCGGAGGCACTCCTCCCTGGTTCGAAGGCGGTCAGATGCCTCTGCAGCGCCGCATACCCAAGCGCGGCTTCAAAAACATCTTCCGAAAAGAACTTTCGATCGTCAACATTGGCGACATGAAGGGGTTTGCCGCCGGAAGCGAAGTCGGGCCGCTCGAAATGACCGGTTCCGGACTGCTCAAGAAGATTCGCTACGGAGTGAAGCTTCTCGCAAACGGCGAAATCACTCAACCCCTTACGGTTCGCGTTCACAAGGCAAGTGCTGCCGCCGTTCAGAAGATCGAGGCAGCCGGCGGTAAAGTTGAACTCCTGCCACTTAACGAAGGGAAATAAGAGTGCTTGGTGGTTTCGCAAATATAGGCAGAATTCCTGAACTGAAACGCCGAATTGGTATGACGCTGCTCCTGCTCGCGGTTTACCGCATTGGAGCGCACATACCGACTCCCGGCATTAACACGGAAGCCCTGATCGCGTATTTCAACGCAGCCCAGGGTACCCTTCTCGGCCTGTTTGACATGTTTTCCGGCGGTGCCCTGAGAAACCTTTCCGTCTTCGCCCTGGGAATCATGCCATATATCAGCGCATCGATCATCTTGCAGCTACTTACTGTCGTTATTCCCACTCTCGAGCGTTTGAGCAAGGAAGGCGAAGCGGGAAGGCGAAAGATTACGCAGTATACCCGCTACGGAACCGTAGTCCTCAGCGTCATTCAGGGTTTCGGTATCGCCGTCGGTCTCGAGGGCATGAGCGGGCCCGGCGAAATCCCGATCGTTCTCGCGCACGGGTGGGGCTTCCGCCTCATTACCGTTCTGACGCTTACGGCCGGAACAGCTTTCATCATGTGGCTCGGTGAGCAGATCACCGAGCGCGGCATCGGAAACGGAATATCCCTTATCATCTTTGCCGGTATCGTCGCGGGCATCCCCAACGCCATCATCGACACAGGCCGCCTGGTTCAGGCCGGTGAAATCAGCATCTTCATCCTTCTGGGGCTCTCCGTCATGATGCTGGTGGTCGTTGCCTTCATAATTTTCATGGAGCGCGGCCAGAGAAGGATTCCCGTCCAGTATGCCAAAAGGGTTGTCGGGCGGCGCGTCTACGGCGGCCAGAATACCCATATTCCTTTGAAGATCAACGCATCCGGGGTTATTCCGCCTATTTTCGCGTCCTCCATAATCATGTTCCCGGCGACCCTGGCAAACTTCATCAAGGTCCCCTGGATCGAGTCCGTTGCACAGGCGCTCACTCCCGGTCATTGGGCGTACAGCATCATCTACATCGGCGCTATCGTATTTTTCTGCTTTTTTTATACGGCGATCGTTTTCAACCCGGTTGACGTTTCCGAAAACATGAAGAAGTACGGCGGGTTTATCCCGGGAATTCGTCCCGGCAAGCCCACCGCGGAATATATCGATAAGGTTCTGAGCCGCATTACACTCGGCGGCGCAGTCTATATCTCGGCGGTTTGCGTTCTCCCTACCCTGCTCATACAAAGGTTCAGTGTGCCCTTTTACTTCGGTGGAACCGCCCTCCTGATCGTTATCGGTGTTGCGATGGATACGCTTGCTCAGATCGAAGCTCACATGCTGTCGCGCCATTACGAAGGTTTCCTGAAAAAAGGACGTATGAAGGGCCGCCGCTAATCCCCCACCGGTCAGCGGTCTGAACGTGATTGTATTTAACCAGGGTATCTGAAACGCAAAGGGAGGAAAACGATGAACATCATTCTGCTTGGACCCCCGGGAGCAGGTAAAGGAACTCAGGCTAAACGGCTGGTTGAGAAATACCACATTCCCCAGGTTTCCACGGGCGACATGCTGCGTGAAGCCCTGAAGGAAGGCACTCCCCTTGGGCTCGAAGCGAAGAAATATATGGACCAGGGCGGGCTCGTACCCGACAGTGTTGTCATCGGACTGGTAAAAGAGCGCATTCAGAAGCCCGATGCGAAAAACGGCTACATGCTCGACGGCTTTCCGCGCACGGTTCCGCAGGCTGAGGCACTGGACGGGATCCTCGGCGATCTCGGGCAGAAAATAGACCACGTGGTCAGCGTCGAAGTTCCCAACTCGGAGCTTCTCGGCAGATTGACGGGCCGCCGTACCTGCAGGGCATGCGGCGCGGGGTTTCACGTTATGTTCGATCCTCCGAAGAAGGAAGGCGTCTGCGACAAATGCGGCGGCGAACTCTACCAGAGATCCGACGACAACGAAGCAACCGTGCAGAGCAGGCTTAAGACATACGAAGAACAGACAAAGCCCTTGATTGACTACTATGTCAAACAGGACAAGCTGCGCCGGATAAACGGCGTGGGAAAGATGGACGACATTCTCGGTCGCATCCAACAGGTTCTTGGCTAGGGGGCAGTTTTTTGATCATTTTGCGGTCCAGTACCGAAATTGAAAAAATCCGGAATGCCTGCCGAATCGTTGCGGATATTCTTCGGCAGGTTTCCAAGCACATTGAGCCGGGCGTTACCACCTGGGATCTGAATGCCCTGAGTGAGCATCTGGCGCAGAAAAGACATGCTAAACCGGCGTTCATGGGGTATCACGGCTATCCGTTTGCACTATGCACATCGGTGAACGAAGAAGTTGTCCATGGCATGCCCTCGAAGCACCGCAGACTCAAAGAGGGCGATATCATCAGTATCGACTTCGGTGTTGTAGTCGACGGCTATTACGGGGACGCTGCAATGACCGTCCCCGTCGGCAAGATTTCTCACGAAGCCGCGCGGTTGTGCGAGGTCACCGAGGCGTCGCTCTACGAGGGGATCAAACAGGCGATCTCGGGCAACCGGTTGTCGGACATCTCCCATGCAATACAGGAGTATGTCGAGGAGCGCGGCTTTTCGGTCGTGCGGGAGTTCGTTGGGCACGGGATCGGTCAGCACCTGCATGAAAGCCCCCAGATTCCCAATTACGGCCCTCCGGGAAAAGGGGTTCGCCTGCGCCCCGGAATGGTTCTGGCGATCGAACCGATGATCAACGCCGGCCGACCGGACGTTGAGATCCTGGAGGACCAGTGGACGGCGGTTACGCTGGACCGGAAGATATCGGCACATTTCGAGCACACAGTAGCGGTAACGGAAAACGGGCCTGAGATTCTGACTATTCAGGAATAGTGCTTTACAATACGGTATCAGGCCAGTATAATAATAAGTTCGCGATATTTACACAAGGAGAACACCCAAAGCATGGCCAAAGAGGACGCTATCGAGGTAGAAGGGACTGTGGTCGAAACCCTTCCCAATGCCATGTTCCGAGTGGAGCTGCCCAACGGTCATCGCATTCTTGCTCATATTTCCGGTAAGATGCGCATGCATTTCATTCGCATTCTACCTGGGGACAAAGTCACGGTGGAACTTTCTCCCTATGATCTGACCCGCGGCCGCATCACTTACAGGTCCAAATCGTAGCGGTCCTATCCACCTCGTTCTAAGAAAGGACAGTGCTGAAATGAAAGTGCGAGCATCGGTCAAGCGCATCTGCAGGAAATGCAAGATTATCCGCCGCCACGGAAATGTGCGCGTAATCTGTGAAAACCCCCGGCACAAACAGCGCCAGGGCTAAGGGAGGATTGTACATTGGCACGCATTGCAGGCATCGATTTACCGAAGAATAAGCGCATCGAGATTGCTCTCACATATATCTATGGTATCGGCAGATCCACCTCGCAGAAGATCCTCGAGATGGCCGAGATCAACAGGGATACCAAAAGTGACGACCTCACCGATGCCCAGGTAAACACAATCAGGCAGGTCATAGACTCCCATTTCAAGGTGGAAGGCGATCTACGGTCCGAGATCTCCATGAGCATCAAGCGCCTGATGGACCTTGGCTGCTACAGAGGGCTGCGCCATCGTCGCGGACTGCCGGTTCGCGGGCAGCGCACCCATACCAATGCACGTACTCGCAAAGGCCCACGCCGTTCCGTTATGGGCAAACGCAAGAAAGCATAGCACGGAGGATTTATGGCTAAAGAGAAAGCCGCCAGGCCCAAAAAGAAAGAGCGCAAGAACATATTGAACGGCGTTGCTCATATTCGCTCTACGTTCAACAACACCATTATTACGATTACGGATTTGAGTGGGAATGCCATCTCCTGGTCAAGCGCAGGGAGCCAGGGGTTCAAGGGGTCGCGCAAGAGCACGCCCTTTGCCGCCCAGGTTGCCGCCGAAGTTGCTGCCAAGAAGGCCCAGGAGCATGGGGTCCAGAATATCGAGGTGTATGTCAAGGGTCCGGGTTCAGGCCGGGAAGCTGCTCTGAGAGCACTGCAGGCGGCCGGCTTTAACATCACCTTCATCAAGGACGTCACCCCCATTCCGCACAATGGCTGCCGCCCGCCCAAGAGGCGCAGGGTTTAAGGCGATTCCAACAAGCCGCGCTGTTGTATTTATAGATATCCAGGAGGACGATTTTGGCCCGCTATACTGAAGCACAATGCAGACTTTGCCGACGCGAGGCAATGAAACTTTATATAAAGGGCGACCGCTGCTACTCGGATAAGTGCGCGATCGAGCGCAGGAACTATCCGCCCGGGCAGCACGGCCAGAACAGGGGCAAGCTTTCCGACTACGGACTGCAGCTTCGCGAAAAGCAGAAGATCAAGCGGCTCTACGGCCTGGTCGAAAAGCAGTTCAAAAGCTATTTCAAGGAAGCTGAACGCCAGAAGGGTGTGACGGGCACCAACTTCCTGATCCTCCTCGAGCGTCGGCTTGACAATACGGTCTATCGCCTCGGCTTCGCCAATTCGCGCTCCCAGGCCCGGCAACTCGTTCGCCACGACCACTTCCTTGTCAACGGCAAGAAGGTGAACATTCCTTCGTATCTGCTCCGGCCGGGCGATTCCATTGGGGTTGCCGAGGGCAGCAGAAATCTCGGGATAATCAACGAGGCCATGGGTGCATTGCCTCGTAGAGGCCTCCCCGCCTGGCTCGAGTTGGATACTGCAAAATACGAGGGCACATTCAAGGTATACCCAACCAGAGAAGAAATGAACCTGCCGGTTCAAGAGCAGCTGGTAGTTGAATTCTACTCCAAGTAAAAGTAGCGGCAGTTTCAGGAATCTTGGGCAGTAAAGGGCCTTCGGAGCGTTATGCCTCCGAATGGCCCAATTGACTTTCCAGACGGGGCGCCTGTGCTGACTTTTTTCGACGAGGATAAACCATGCAAAAAAACTGGCGCGAACTTATAAAACCGAAGCGCTTGGAAATTGAAACAACCAACCCGAATCTATACGGGAAATTCGAATGCGAGCCCCTCGAGAGGGGTTTTGGAATAACGCTCGGCAACGCTTTGCGGAGGGTTCTGCTCTCGTCCCTGCAAGGCTCTGCGATCACCAGCGTAAAAATCGACGGCGTGCTTCACGAGTTCTCGACCATCCCCGGCGTTCTGGAAGATGTAACCGATGTCATTCTCAACCTCAAGGAAGTCCGCTTCAAGGTCACCGGTGACGCAAACCCGAAGCGCCTCGTGATAGAGAAGGAAGGCGAAGGCAGTGTTCGGGCCGGCGACATTACGACCGGACCCCACGTGGACGTACTGAACCCCAACCAACACATATGCACCCTCGCCCGCGACGCCAAGCTGCGGATGGAACTCACCATAAAGCAGGGCAAGGGCTACGTTCCGGCTGACAAGAACATAGACGAAAATCAGCCGATCGGCACGATTCCCATCGACGCCATCTTCTCCCCTATCAAGAAGGTAAGCTATACGATCACGCAAGCCCGTGTTGCGCAGATTACCGATTACGACAAACTTACGCTTGAAATCTGGTCGGACGGCAGCGTAAGGCCCGAGGATGCCCTCGCCTACGCAGCCAAAATACTCAAAGACCAGCTTACCGTTTTCATCAATTTCGAAGAGGAAGCGGATACCCTGGAGGAAGAAGTTCGCACCGAACCGGCCTTCAACGACAATCTGTTCCGCAGTGTCGATGAACTTGAGCTTTCCGTGCGGTCTGCTAATTGCCTCAAGAATGCCGATATTCGCTATATCGGCGAACTTGTTCAGAAAACCGAGCAGGAAATGCTCAAGACGAAGAATTTCGGCCGCAAATCGCTCAACGAGATCAAGGAGATCCTGAGCGAAATGGGACTCTCTCTAGGAATGAAGCTGGAGAATTTTCCCAGCCGCGATGAAATTGAAGAGAGAAGAAAGGAACAGGAATAGTCATGCGCCACGGAGTTTCTGGTAGAAAGCTGAACCGTACGACAAGCCATCGTCTGGCCATGTTCCGGAATATGGTGACCTCCCTGCTCAATTCTGAACGGATCTATACCACCGTCCCCAAGGCCAAAGAAATGCGCAGGTGGGCCGAATGGATGATCACACTGGGCAAGCGCGGCGATTTGCACGCCAGAAGGCAGGCCCTCTCCGTAATTCGCGAAAAAGACGTCGTGCATAAACTCTTTGAGGAACTGGCCCAGAGATACCAGAACAGGGCGGGTGGGTATACCCGGATCGTCAAGGTAGGTTTCCGCAGGGGCGATGCTTCTCCGATGTGCCTGCTCGAGCTGATCTCCGACGGCAAGGCCCGAAAGGGAAAGAAGAAGGGCGCAGCAAAGAAGGAAGAAGCCCCGAAGGCAGAAAAAGCCCTGAAAAAGCAGGAAGAAGGCGCCGAGAGCTGAGAAGCCCGAACGGAGCCATCACATATGAAACAAAAAACCCGCTGAAAAGCGGGTTTTTTGTTTTCTGCATTGCGCAAAATCAAAGAGACGGAATTTTCAGGCCGGCTCAGGCATTCTCTTCCTCTTTCTGCACGTAGGAAGAACACTCCCTGCACGTAAATCCGCTCCACATCCCTTTGGCGGCTCTATCTAGGCAATTGTCGTAGTTGGGGCATGCAAAATTGCGAACCCCCTTGCCTTCTTTGCACATCAGGGGGTAAGGACCATCTCTGTCGGTTCGTTCCGGTTGAACGGGCTGTCCTCGGACACCTTTTTCCTTAGCCATGCTCGCAGACTCCTTATCGGAAACTATCGGAAAGCAGTTTCACTGAGGCCTTTACGCCCGCAATGAAGTGATGCAAAAATACTCTATTTGGGACCCACTCCTGAACAGCTTTATTTAAACATTGGATTTACAGGAATCAAATGATTATTCTATCTTCTTATATTTTTTCTTCGGTAAAACGCGGCCTTGATATCATCTTTGCGGAACGGAATGAAGCGGAATCCTCCTGATACTACGCCGGGACATCGCAGATTCGCCATGTCGCGAATTCCGGCAGGGGCAACGGGCCTCCTGTTCGTGCTTGCCACGGTCGCCATGCTACGCAGGATCGAGCCCTTCTACTCATTCTACTATTCCTTTGCCTGGTGGACCTACATCCTCTTCATCCAGCTGTTTCTGCACTCCAGGCGCAGAGTATGTCTCCTCTTCAGCTCCCCGGCTGAATTCCGGCTGCTCCTGCCGCTCTCGGTGACCCTCTGGCTCGTGTTCGAGCTCTTCAACTTCCGCCTGTCAAACTGGCATTACCTTGATGTCCCGTCGAATATCCTCATTCGCTGGCCCGGCTACGCGGTTGCCTTCGCCACCGTCCTGCCCGGCATCTATTCCACCGTGGAGTTTCTCGATTACCTCGGAGCATTCAGGAATGTTTCCTGCCGCCCGCTCGATACCCCTGCCCGCCTCTACAGCCCCCTGATGCTTGCCGGGACGGCATGCCTGCTCCTGCCTCTTCTGCTGCCGCGCTTCTTTTTCCCGCTCGTCTGGCTCGGCTTCCTTTTTCTTCTCGAACCCGTCAATCACAGGCATGGAGCGCCCTCGTTCCTGAGAGACCTGCAAAACGGTTCCCCCAGGCGTTTCTACCTCTTTTTGCTCGCCGGACTCGTTTGCGGTCTGCTATGGGAAATGTGGAATTTCAGGGCCGGCTCCAAGTGGGTCTATACCGTGCCTTTCGTCGGCAGGTTCAAAGTTTTCGAAATGCCCGTGCTCGGCTTTCTCGGGTTTCCGCCCTTTGCAGTCACATGCGCTGCGGTCGAGTCGTCATTCTTCCTTCTCGTCCGGGAAACAAACCGGAAATACGGCCGAAGAGAAAACATCTTGCTGTATTCTATCGGCGCCATTGCGGCAATAGCATTCGCTTTTCTCGTCTTTTCCGGCATCGACAGATTCACCATTTACTCGTACCGGGACTGGATGTTTTGAGTTACCTTCGCAAGCCTGTTAAAATACTTCTAAAAACTATACACTCGGAAAGTATGCGATGAAATATGCTTCTTTGATCAGCCTTGGATGCTCCAAAAATCTGGTGGACAGCGAGAGCATGGCGGCACAGCTCGTAGCCATGGGGTTCGAAATGACCGACGAGCTTCCCGAGGCTGAACTGATTGTCGTAAACACATGCGGATTCCTGGAAAGCGCAGTCCAGGAAGCTATCAACACAATCCTGGAAACCGCCACATACAAGGACACGGGAAAATGCGTCAGGCTCGTCGTTGCCGGCTGCATGGTCCAGAGATACGGTAGAAAGCTCCTGGATCAGCTGCCCGAAGTCGATCTGTTTCTGGGCACCTCGCATTATCATGAACTGGCAACCATTCTCGGGTTCAGCTTTTCCGGCAACCCGCGCAGGCTCTGGATAGGCAGGCCGGTTCAGGAA
>JAEZXS010000061.1 GCA_023442755.1 Pseudomonadota bacterium
AAATCTGATCGGCTACCTTATCGGGATGTCCCTCGGTAACGGACTCGGACGTAAACAGGTAATGGCTCATCGACATGAGTAAAAACTTCCTCCCTCTGATGAATTGCTGGCAAACGAGGCCAAATCAACCGACTCGATTCCACCTGTGTTTCACTTGATTACGGCAAGATCCACGGATGCATTCGGATTGCTCTGCGTATTCTGCGGACCCACCAGTACAACCTTCGGTTCATGCACGGCGACCTCTGCTTCTTCATAATGCGCATAGGTCGCAATAATAATCAGGTCTCCAGCCGCCCCCATCCTCGCCGCGGCCCCGTTCAAACAGATATCGCCTCTCCCGGCCGGACCGGGTATGGCATACGTGTCGAAACGCGCTCCGTTGTGGATGTTGTAGACCTTTATCTGCTCGTAAGGCAGAATATCAGCAGCTTTCATCAGGTCTGCATCTATCGTCAGGCTGCCTTCGTAATTCAAATTCGCATCGGTCACGCGGGCACGATGAATCTTGGATTTGAGCATAAGTCTCTGCATGGTCGATCTCCCGGCAGGAAATGTGGACAGGTCAGGATCGGACGCTTAGAACCCGGTTGTCGATCAGTCGGGTAGCACCGACACGCACCGCAAGGGCAAGCAGAACAGGGTGTTCCACCTGCGACACATCCTCCAGGGTATCCGGCCGGCAAAGTTGCGCGTAGTCGATGCGCACATCTCCGCCCTGCTGCAGGATCTCCTTCACCTTGCTCAAAATCGTTTCGCTTTGCCTCTCACCCGCATCTATGAGGCGCTGGGCTTCTTTTAAAGCCCGGTTCAACCGCAGCGCGCTCGAGCGCTGCTCAGGGTTCAAATAGACATTGCGACTGCTCAAGGCCAGATCGTCGGTTTCGCGAACGATCGGGTGGCCTATGATTTCAACGTCAATATTCAGATCGCCTGCCATTCTGCGAATCGCTACAAGCTGCTGAAAATCCTTTTCGCCGAAGATGGCAAGATGCGGTTTTACAATATTGAACAGCTTGGTGACTACCGTCGTCACTCCGCGAAAGTGCCCGGGTCTGTTCCGACCGCAAAGGGGCAGGGTCACCTCGGTTACTTCCACATATGTCTGGTACCCGACAGGGTACATCTCCGCCGCAGCGGGAGAAAAAATGACATCCACACCGGCTTCCGCCGCCAAACTGGAATCGCGGTCCAGGTCCCGGGGATAGCGTTCGAAGTCTTCACCCGGACCAAACTGCGTCGGGTTCACAAAGATGCTCGCCACCACCAGATCGGCCTTGTCGCGTACTGCCCGCATCAAGGAAAGGTGTCCCCTGTGGAGATACCCCATCGTGGGCGCCAGCGCGATCTTCTTTCCTTCCGAGCGCCACCGTTCCGCCTGCTGCTGCATCTCACGGATACTGCTGATGATGCGCATTTGTTCTCCTTTTCGTTCGATCAGCCCAACACCAACAGCCCCCGGCATAGCCGTGGGGCTTGACTGGTTTGAGAGCACCCGAGCCTCGGAGCTCGCATGTCCCGGTCTTGTAGGATCCGGGCGGTATGTCGGTCCCAAACCGAATTGTTCAGTATCAGGGAATCCCCGGCTTTGTCAAGATCAATATCATTTTGAAATAGCAGGATATTTTCCATCTGAACAAATTCAAAAGATGGAACTGAAAACTCCCCCATTTTGTAATCTTTGCATTATAGCACTTCGGCAAAATGCGGAAGCAATTTTTCTCCGGTCTGTTCCGCCGGCGCTCCGGTAACGAATATATCGGAACCGCTGCACGTTTGCTTGAGCGGCGCCCGCCTGGAAATGTTTGCCTCAAATAAAATTGTGCGAAGAGTCAAACAGTGATATTCATGCATCGTTAATATTTCAGCTCCGGTTTAGGCACAAGATGCGAAAAAGATCCTACAAATTACCCTGCAGGCTTCATCCCGGCCAATCGTTTGCGGCCGCGATCCTGTTTCTCCTTGCCGTTGCGGTACAGTTCGCTCTCCCAACATTCCACCTGCTTGCCGAAAACGCTCTGGAAACGGCTCAGCCGATCTCGGAATCCTTCTCCGGAAGCTCGAGGACTTCGGAATCCCTTGCCGGCGTAAAGATTCACCACCATCATCACAATCCGTACTCCTGTCCAATATGCCAGGCGTTCCAGCTTGCGCATAACATCCGAGCCGGCGCCGTCTCCTCGACCCAAACCATCCTGGAACCGGTCGACCGGATATCTTCCGACAATTTTTATCCCAATATTGCCGCTGTATTCAGCTCCAACAGCAGTCCGCGCTCCCCTCCTCTTTCCGCATAAGTTCCTCTTGTATTCCCACAAATAAATTTGATTTCGCGCTAACGCCGGACGGACGGCGGGCAAGAACGGTCAGTACTGCCGTGCCGCCCGGGTTCGAAGGAGGAAGAGGTATGCGGTTACACACAGTTGCCGTATCCGGAGTGTTTTTCTGTTGCTGTTTGCTTACCGGATGGGCTCTGCCGCGAGGCGCTGCGCTCGCTCAGCAGAGTTCCGAACTTCAGGAACTCAGGCAGGAAATTCGGGAAATACGAAACGAACTCAACCGTACGCTTGCTGAAAAGCAGAAAAGAATCGACGAACTCGAAACCCAGGTCAACACCCTGAAGGCTCGACCCGCTGCGGCTGGCACCCAGACGCCGCAGTCCGCAGATTCCGCTCTGGATAAGGCACTGAGCGGTCTGGAACAATACCGGCAAAAGGCTGCGAAAGGCGATCTGGCCTCTACGCAGGTGGGAGGCGCGACTCTGCGCCTTATGGACCTCTCTCTCGATGTCCTGTTTGCTGGAGGCTCTTCCACTGCCCGCAACAGTCAGATCGAACTGCTCCAGGGCGGCGGCCACGACCCCAACCGCCGCGGCTTCACACTGGGACAGGCGGAGATCGGGATGGCCGGGGCCGTCGATCCGTATCTGACGGCAGAATCTTATATAGTATTCACAGAAGAAGGCGTGGAACTGGAGGAAGCATTTTTCAAAACATCCTCCCTGCCCTGGGGCCTGCAGCTAAAAGGGGGTTATTTCCTCTCCGAGTTCGGCATTATGAACCAGACGCACCCCCACGCATGGGACTGGATCGATCAACCAATAATCAACACCCGGCTCTTCGGGGGAGACGGAACCCGCGGTTCGGGAGTCCGCCTGAGCTGGCTCACGCCTCTGCCCTGGTATTCGGAGTTCTACGTGGGCATGCAGAACGCCGACAGCGAAACCATGGTGAGCTTTCTTGGCGAACGGGAAGGAAACATCGGGGGAGTATACGACCCGGGCATCCCGACAACAATTGGCGGCAGGCCACTGGTAAACAGGGAAATCGCCTCCCTGGGGGACTTTCTCTACCTCGCCCGGTGGGAAAACTCATTCGATTTGAGCAGGGAAGTCACAACCAAGTTCGGCTTTTCAGGGCTCTTCGGCCCCAACAACACCGGATCGGATGGTTTCACCCGCATCTACGGGGCAGACATGAAGGTGAAATGGCGCCCGGATCGCAACGAAGCCGGATGGCCTTTCCTTGTCTGGCAATCGGAAATCATGGCCAGGGACTACAAGGCGGATTCCTTTTTCTCTACCGACTCGGCAGCAACAGGCTTTTCCGGGCAAACCCTGCACGACTGGGGCCTCTATACCCAACTGCTGTATGGGTTCCACCCACGCTGGGCGGCCGGAGTGCGCTATGAATACGCCACGGGAAGCGACGACAGCGTGCTGATCTACGACGGCAGGGACGGCGATCCGTTCCGGGATACCCGCTATCGCGTCTCTCCTCTTCTCGCATGGTACTGGAGCGAATTCACACGCTTTCGCCTTCAGTACAACTTCGACCATGCAGCACACCTGGACCGCGACGAACATACCGTGTGGCTGGGAGCGGAATTTCTCATAGGCTCCCATCCGGCCCACAAATACTAAAGGAGAATCCCATGCTGAAAAGAACCGCGTTCGCGCTGTTTTGTACACTGCTCCTGGTGGGTTCGGCTTCCGCGGCTTTTGCCCAAACTACCCCGGAGCCCCTCAAAATCTGCGCTACGGTCCCCGATCTTGGTGAGCTTGCAAAAGAAATAGGAGGAAACAAGGCCTCCGTCACCGTGTTTGCGAAAGGTGGCGAAGACCCGCATTTTCTGGACGCAAAACCGGGTCTAATCAAGATCCTGAGCCAGGCGGACCTGCTGGTCGAGGTTGGAATGGAACTCGAGGTCGGATGGCTGCCCGTGCTTGTCAAAAATGCCCGCAACGGCAACGTCCTCCAGGGCGCACGCGGCCACCTCGTCGCTTCCGCCGCGATAACCCCGCTGGATGTGCCGACCGGCCCGGTCGACCGCTCCATGGGAGACGTGCATTCGGCCGGAAACCCGCACTACCTGCTCGATCCAATAAATGGAATCAGGGTGGCGGGCTTGATCCGTGACAAACTCAAGGAACTTCGCCCCTCCGACGCCCCGTTTTTCGACGAAAGATATGCGTCTTTCCGAAAACGGATAGGAAGCGCGCTGGTGGGAGAGCCACTTTCGGCAAAATACGATTTTGAGAAGCTCGCGGTGCTTTTCCAATATGGCAAGCTCGGGACATTCCTCAAAGAACAGCATGAAGACGGGCTGCTCGGCGGGTGGTTTGCCCGGATGCTGCCCTATTACGGCGTCAAGGCAGTCGGAGACCACAACCTGTGGCCGTATTTCGCCGCCCGCTTCGGGATTTCCGTAATCGGTTTCCTGGAACCGAAACCAGGGGTTTCGCCAACGACGGGACACCTCGGCAGTCTCATCGCTTCCATGCAGAAAGAGGGGGTTCGGATCATCCTGAAGACCCCCTACTTCGATCCCAAACCGGCTGAGTTCGTCGCGCAAAGGACCGGGGCCCGGATCGTTCCCATGGTCCACCAGGCGGGGGCTGCGAAAGCTACCGACGATTATATCTCTATGGTCGACTACAACGTGCAGCAGGTTGTGAACGCGTTGAGCAGATAGCTGGACGGCAAGATTCGTGTGGGAGCGGCAGGCCCGCTCATGCTTCTTCAGGCTGAAAGCCTCTCCCACATCGATACACGCCCTCTCTCCGGCAATCAGGGAAAGGAAACATGAATAGAGAAAATGAAATCCTGTCCTTCAGAAACGTGGACCTCGCCTATGGCGACAGGATGGTTCTGAAAGGGATAGATTTCTCCATCGGCAAAGGCGAGTTCTGGTTCTTCCTCGGTCCGAACGGCATGGGCAAGACGACCCTTCTCCGGGCAATCCTCGGTGAAGTTCGCCCCCGGGCCGGAGAGATGGCCCGGGACTCCTCCGCTGCGGAAAGCGCGAGTATGGGTTTTATCCCCCAGCATTGCGAACTCAACCCTACCCTTCCCACCACGGTGAGAGAATTTGCATCGCTGGGCCTCACGGGGCTCAGGACAACCGCGGAGGAACGTTCCGAACGGTTGTCATGGGCATTGGAAAAAGTCGGGCTTCAAGGCCTGGAGAAGGCGGCGTACCACACCCTCTCGGGAGGCCAGCGCCAGCGTGCCCTGGTGGCGCGGGCTCTCGTCCGCCGCCCAAGCCTTCTGATCCTGGACGAACCGACGAAGGGAGTGGATCTTTTGACCGAGATCGGTTTTCTCCGGTTTCTGAGCAGCCTCAACAGTGAGGAAAACCTCACCGTCATATTCGTCGCCCACGACCTGAACATGGCCGCGCGCCACGGCACCCATGCGGCCCTGTTCGCCAACGGCTCGATCCTCGCTGGAGAAATCAAAAAGGTTCTGACGGCCGAAAACCTGACAGACGCTTACGGAGTCCCGATCCACGTCGTTCACGATGCATCCGGATCGGCCGGCATCCACATTGCGGAGTATCGTCCATGATCAACGATTTCCTGTCTTCCTGGGCACTTTTCCATAATACCTACCTCGCCGGATACCTGATTGCCGTGTTGCTCTCCATAATCGGGGTCCTGGTAACAGCCCGGGACCAGATTTTTCTCGGCGCGGCCGTCTCCCAGGCTTCAACCCTTGGAATCGCCCTGGCGATGTGGGCGGCCGCCTGTCTTGATGGTCCCGGCTTCGGCTGGCTCCACTCGGATACCTTCCCGTCCGTCATGGCGGTGCTCTTCTGCGTGGCGGCCTCCCTCTTTACCTGGCGGGGAGGCAAACCCGCAAAAGAAAGTTACGAGGCTGCAACAGGCTGGGTTTTCCTCCTTTCCGCCGCCTTCTCAATCCTCATCGTCTCGAAAAGCCCCCACGGCCTCGAAGAAATCTACCGCCTCATGTCGTCCAATATCATCGGCGCGACGACACGCGATGTCGGGGTTTTCAGCGCCCTCCTGCTGCTGACCGTCTTCTTTTTTGCGCTCCACCGCCGGCGGCTTCTTCTCCTTGCCCTGGACCCGGAAATGACCATTGCCGTACAGATGAACAGGAAACTCTGGGAATCGCTGATATCACTGTGGCTGGGGCTCGTTGTCGGCCTGAGCATGCGCACCTCGGGGATGCTCTTCACCTTCGGGTGCATGGTTCTGCCCTCCCTGATCGCCAAGAACCTGTGCCGCGCAGTCGGGACAATTTTCTATGCGGCCCCCCTCTTCGCATTCGCCGCAAGCGCTTTTGCATTCATCCTGGCGAACTATTACGATTGCCCACCCGCACAGATGACGATAGGCCTGCTGTGCGTCTGCCTGGGGCTCGCCTGGCTGAAACCCGGGCGACGCATACGCGCGCAATGAGCCGCCCGCACCGGCAACTTTTTGCTTCCAAACCCATCGATTCTCATTTTATACTCGCGGCCGGGAGGAGGATTGATAAATAATATCACCCAGTAAATTCTCTTGAATGAAGGATTTCGTCCGATGCACCTGTATACGCGAGTACTCAAACTGGTGGCGCCCTATTGGCAGCGCATAGCCCTGGGGATGCTGGCCATGGTCGGGGTGGCAGCCTGCACGGCGGCGAGCGCCTACCTGATAAAGCCCGTTCTGGACGATATCTTCATCAACAAGCAGATCGAGATGCTGAAGTACCTTTCCCTGCTTGTCCTGTTCATCTGCCTGTTCAAAGCGGTATGTCTCTGCCTGAACGCCTATATCATGAGCGAAGTCGGGCAGCGCATCATAACGAGCCTGCGGCAGCAGCTCTATGATCACATTCAGAACCTGCCGCTTCTCTATTTCGACCGTACCTCGACAGGCAATCTCATGTCCCGGACCCTGAACGACGTCAACATGGTCCAGGGCGCGCTCTCGGATACGGTTTCCGGCGCCATAAAGGAATCCTTCAGCATAATCGGCCTGGTGTTCGTCATTTTCTACCGCGACTGGCAACTGGCAACGATCGGCATCATGGTCGTCCCCATCGCCTTCCTGCCCATTTTCAAGTTCGGGAAGATGATCCGCAAGATCACCGGGAAGACCCAGAAGACGATCGGCGACCTCTCCGTAGTGCTGCACGAGACGATCTCGGGCAATCGTATCGTGAAGGCCTTCGGAATGGAGGATTACGAAAAGGAACGGTTCCGCTCGGAAAACGAGAGGATCTACAAATATACGGTAAAATCCGTTGTTGTCCGAGCCTACAACTCTTCCGTCATGGAATTTCTGGGCGGTCTCGGCGTCGTTTTCATCATCTGGTACGGCGGCTATAAAGTGATCACAAGCGCGGATTCACCGGGCAACTTCTTTTCCTTCATCGCGGCCCTGCTCATGCTCTACGACCCGGTAAAACGCCTTTCCAACATTTACGCATCGGTCCAGCAGGGCCTCGCCGCCGCGGCCAGGGTCTACGAAGTTCTGGATACGCCGGTGGAAAACACCGCCGAACCGGATGCGATCGAGCTTCCCCAGATCCGCAGCGAAATCGCATTCCGCAATGTGTCTTTCCGGTACGACGACGACCCCGTGTTGACCGACATCAACTTCAGGATCGGCGTGGGACAGATCGTCGCGATAGTCGGGATGAGCGGTTCGGGCAAAAGCACCCTGGTCAACCTGATCCCCAGGTTCTACGAGGTGACCGGCGGAAGCATTTTGATCGACGGCGTCGATGTCCGCAAGGCTTCCCTGCGCTCGCTGCGCAGCCGGATCGCCCTCGTGACCCAGCAGACGATTCTGTTCAACGATTCGGTCAGGAATAACATCGCCTACGGCGATATCCGCAGGACGGACGAGGAGATAATCGCCGCGGCAAAAGCCGCGAACGCGTATGAGTTCATCATGAAGATGCCGGGAGGGTTCGACACGATGATCGGGGAGCAGGGCGCCCGGCTTTCGGGCGGAGAGCGCCAGAGGATATGCATCGCCCGGGCGCTGCTCAAGGACGCTCCAATCCTCATTCTTGACGAAGCCACCTCCTCTCTCGACAGCGACTCGGAACTCGAGGTCCAGAAGGCGCTCGAAAATCTCATGGCCGGCCGAACGACCCTCATCATCGCCCATCGCCTCTCCACGATCCAGAACGCCGACCAGATCATCACGATGGTCAAAGGCAAAATCGTCGAGGAAGGCCGCCACGACGAACTGATGCAGTTCGACAGCGAATACCGCAGGCTCTACGAGTTGCAGTTCGCACAGTATGACGGCCTCCAGGAGAAAGCGCAAACGGCCGCAAGCCGTTCCTGATAGACGCGGAAGGACCCCATGGGGAGCACGAATACCTGGCTTGTTTTCTCCTATTTTGCCAACATCGATGCAAAGGCCAGCTCGCAGCACATAGACGACAGGCTCCCCGCTCTGCAATCCCTCGGGAAAAATCCCGTGCTCGTCTCCAGCCCGTGCGGAGAGCGCAGGAAGGACATCCCGCACTTCCGCGCGCCTTCGGCCGCACCGTCCGGCATGCGCTTCGAACTGAGGTATCTCAGGCGGAGAAACCGGTTTCTTAAATTTGCCCTCCTCCCAGCCCTTGTCCTGGTTTTGCCGTTCTACCTCCTGGAAAAGGCAATCATAAACCTCGAGAGCGAATGGTCGTGGTTTCCCTTCGCCTTCCTGCGGGGGATTTCCCTGTGCAGGAAATACCGGCCCGAGCTGATTTATTCGACGGGAGGACCCGCAAGCGCACACGTGGCCGCAGGGCTGGCCGCGCGCGCCGCGA
>JAEZXS010000081.1 GCA_023442755.1 Pseudomonadota bacterium
TATTCCCTGACGATTCGAATCTTGTCCTCGGGAAGTAGATTTGCCCGGTAGGGCACCCCGAGGCTGTCGGCGAGTGAGGCCGCGGCGCGCTCATTATCGCCGGTAAGGAGTTCCAAGTGCTGCACGCCGAAATCAGGCAGCATCGTTAAGGCATCCGGCACTTCCGGACGTATGGTATCGGAGGCGGCCAACACACCGATCGGCTCATCATCGCAAGACACAAAAAGCAATGTCTTGCCCTGCTCTTCCAGTTCCCGCAAAACTGGAAAGGGTATTGCTTCATTCATTCGCCTGTTGCCGACACTGATTCGCCTGGCGCCGATTCCAGCCGTTATCCCTTTCCCCGGAATCACCCGGAAGGTCTCCGGAGAAAGAACCGCGAGGTTCTTTTCTTTTGCAGCCGTGCGCACAGCCTCAGCCAGGGGATGCTCGGAATAGCGCTCGGCAGATGCAGCCAGTGCAAGGATATTGGATTCGTCCGAGTTATTCAGGGGGATCACATCCGTAATCCGTGGTCTGCCCAGGGTGAGTGTTCCTGTTTTGTCGATCAGGACAACGTCTGCCCTGGCCAGCGTTTCAAGATATTTCCCGCCCTTTATGAGCAATCCGCGCTTCGCACTTGCCCCGATTGAGGCCAGCATGGCGATTGGTGTTGCAAGTGCAATCGAACAAGAACAGGCAACAACCATTACGGCTGCAGTGGCAAGCGGATCGTGGCGGATAACGAACGTCAGAGCGCCCACACCGGCAACGACAGGGAGGTAGAGTCCGCTGAACCGGTCAGCAAAACGCTGCACGTCCGCCCGGTTCGCTTCCGCTTCCTCGACCATCCTGACGACCTTGCCAAACGTAGTATCGGACCCGATCCTCTGCGCCCGCACCGACAGACTTCCAAGCTGGGCTATTGTTGCTGCGAATACTTTTGAGCCGTGGACTACTTCGACCGGCATCGATTCCCCTGTGATTGTGGACTGGTCTATAACTGCCTGACCGCTTACAACCTCTCCATCAACAGGCACTCTTTCCCCTGGGCGGACAATGACAATCTCTCCGATTTCAAGCTGCCCGACGGGAATTTGGACTTCTTCTCCATTGCGCTTAATCCGCGCCGTTTGGGGGGCCATGGCTGCCAAGTCCTTCACCGCTTTTCGCGCGCCTTCCATTGTGAAACTCTCGGCATACTCTCCCATTCTCATGAAGAACACGACAATGGCTGCCGTTGCCCATTGACCGACCGCAAGGGCGGCTACCACGCCCAAAGTCATGAGTGTATGGGATATAATCCGCCCCCGCAGGGCAGAACGAAGTACATTCCAGAAGATCGGGAACCCGGTCACTACGACCAGTGCAACTCCGAATGCAAAAGGCACCTTTTGGGTGATACGTTCGAAAAGTCCAAGCCATTCGCCGATCACGACGATAAACAGGACCACACCGAAAAGGCCGCCAAGAAAAGTCAAGATCCTCCGTCCGAACACATCGTTGGAGGGAGCCTTCAAGGAAGAACCACCGACAGAATGCCCGGAATCTTCTATGGCGCGCTCGATTTTGGGGAACGTCACCATCCTCGGATCAAACTCGATCGCAGCCTTCCCCGAAGAGAGGAACACCTCCACGGATTTGACGCCCTTCACGCTGGAAATGGCTTCCTTAACGTGTTTTGCACATTCTGCGCAATCAATTCCGGAAACGGTTATTTCCCTGAACTCACTCTCACCCATTGCGTCTCCATCCTGTCTATGAACTGTCACCTGTTTCAGGTCTGTGCCAGAACCACGGTAACATTATCTCTTCCCCCTGCGGCAAGCGCTGCCTCAATCAAAACACCGGCCTTTTCCCGAAGGCCGATGCGTTTTCCAAGTGCGGACACCCGCGGTGAAGGTAGTGCCCATGCCATTAAGCTGGAGACTCCCGGATGAGGTATCAAGTATCCTGCGATTGATAGTGCGTAGCAACTCGGTAAACCGACAATCCATTTCAGGGGCGCCCGGATCGAAAGCGCCAAGGCTTTCCACCGCAATTTGTGCCGCAATCTCACCTCCGGCATGTCCTCCGAGGCCATCGGCAACCGCCACAAGCGCAGTTCCATTCCCGAGATCACATGCAAGATAACGGTCCTGATTGATTTTTCTGACCATGCCACAGTGGGTGGCAGCAAATATCTCCATGTCGTTCATACCTGCATAGGATTTTGATCGGTTCATCACGAGAGGCGGCGGGGTTCAATCCCGTCGCACACGAATCTGCACCTATACTCAATGGTGAGCGCAGGTCATCAAAAACACGCCGCTTCACTGTCTCAAGGTCCTACGTTCTTGCGAGAGCGGCATTCCGTGCGCAGCGGAACCCCACCTCTTCCGACGCCTCCCACGGATATCTCGAAACGGCGAAAGGGAATGGACGGGGAGCGCCGATTTCTCTGCCGCCCGCACACGCTCCCAGGACTACGAAGTCTTCCGGGTAACCTTTATGATTTCCAGGTTCCAGGGATCGGAGCCCCCACTCTCCCACAGCTTCATTGAGGCCCCGAATGCCGTGTCCATTGGGCTGAAAGACCCCTACCGGTGAGGGAACCGCTTCTTCAGATTTAACGAAACCGTCCACTTCCTGCCGCGTTTGCCCTGCGGACGGCTCGTCGCTCCTGGACGACGTATCCGGAGCGGCAGTCGATTTTCCGGTGACTGTAGCGTAGATCCACTCTGCTTCGCTTACCAGGCGCGTCCCCTAGAACTGAACGTATGCCGAAGCCCCATAGGGCGTTACACGAAGCACCGGATGCGAGGCATAGGATGCAAGCTGCACACTGAACCTGCCATCTTTGAAGATGATGGGCGCGTAACCCTTTCTTACCTCGCCGAGCAACAGCCATATATTGCCGTCTCCCAGAACCACACCGTCTTCCACCTTGATTCTCGACAGCACGCTGTTGAGAAACTCAACACCTGATTGTCCGACGAGAAGCTTTTATTCCCTCAGTCAAGGAACTTCACAGTCAACCGAAATCTCTCTTTCCCTTTCCTCCACCGTTGCCCCTGCTCTACCCAAAACGGCGTAGAGCACAGGAAGCACGAACAGTGTAAGGAGGGTCGAAGAGATCACGCCGCCGATTACAACCGTAGCAAGCGGACGCTGCACCTCGGCGCCAACGCCCGTATTCAAAGCCATTGGGACGAAACCGAGACTTGCAACCAGCGCCGTCATGAGCACCGGGCGAAGCCTCTGCTCGGCCGCATTCCGGATGGCTTCCAGCAAAGGCATTCCCCTGGCCAGGAAATCTCGGACCGTTGAGACGAGCACCATGTCTCCCAGGACGGCAACACCCGAAAGTGCGACGAATCCGACGCCGGCGGAGATACTGAAATGCATGTCCCGCACCCACAGAGCCAGTATGCCGCCCACGGCCGCAAAAGGAACGCCGGTGAAGACCCTGGCCGCGTCGATGATTCGGCCATAGGTAAAATAGAGCAGAGTGAGAATGAGGGCGAGCGCAAGAGGGACTACAATCAGGAGGCGCTTCTGTGCGCGTTCGAGATTTTCGAACTGGCCCCCGAAGCGGATGAAGTACCCGTCCGGAAGGCTTATTTCACGGTCTATGGCCTCACGAACAGCGCCAACGAAGCTTCCCACGTCCCTTCCACGCACGTTCGACTGCACGACGATCCGTCGCTTGCCCCATTCGCGGTTTATGGTCGAAGGCCCCTCGGTGGTTCGGATTTTGGTGAGAAGCGAAAGCGGGATTCGTTCTCCGCCTGCCGCAGTCACAAGGATGCGGCCGAGGTCCTCCGTCTCCACGCGATGCCGGTCGGATATGCGGACGGCTATCGGAAAACGGCGGTCACCCTCCTGCATCTCCCCTGCATCCCGGCCTCCCAGCGCCTCCACCACCTCCAGTACCTCACGAGCGGGGATGCCGCAGCGCGAAATGGCCTCGCGGTCGATCTCCACCTGAACGAGAGGCTGTCCCGTTGACTGCTCGGTGGAAACGTCCGCTGCGCCCTGAATGGATTTAACGACCTTTTCTATCTCCTTTGCCTTTGTCTTGAGTGTCTCGAAATCATCACCGAAGATCTTGATTCCAACATCCGAGCGGATGCCCGCAATCATCTCGTTTACTCTCATCTCAATCGGTTGGGTGAAGACCATTCGCATTCCGGGAAAAACTTTGAGTTCTTTTTCCATTTCAGTGACGAGTTCGTTCTGGGTCCCGGCACGCTTCCAGTTCGCCCTGGGCTTCAGGGTCACGAAAATATCGGAGAGTTCAACACCCATGGGGTCTGTTGCTATCTCCGCGCTCCCGGTTCTTGTCCATAACCTTTCGATCTCATCCGGGAATTTTTCGAGTAGGGCGCGTTCGATAAGAGTCCCGTACCGCACGGACTCATCGAGGGAAACGCTCGCCAACCGGACCGTGTTGATCACGATCGATCCCTCCATGAGGCGCGGCACGAATTCGGAACCAAGCCGGGTCGCGAGGATCCCCGCACCTCCCAGGCATCCAAGCGCCAGGGCAAGGACAACCAAGCGCCGGCGCAGGGCGAAGCGAAGGACCGGCCGGTAGGCGCCCTTGAGCAAGCGGACGAGCAAAAGCTCCTTGTTCTCTGCCTTGCGCCTGAGGCTGATGCTTGCCAGGACAGGCATCAGGGTTAGCGACAAAAGCATCGAGCCGATCAGCGCAAAAATGACGGTAAGCGCCATGGGCCGGAAGAGCTTTCCTTCCACCCCCTCCAGGGCAAGTATGGGGAGGTACACGATCATTATAATCAATTCGCCGAACATGGTCGGTTTGCGAACCTCTATTGCCGCATCACGCACTATGTCCGGAACCTCCCTACCGTCATTGTTCTCGGAGAGTTTTCGGACGGAGTTCTCGACCATGATGACCGAACTGTCCACAATCAGGCCAAAGTCGATGGCGCCAAGGCTCATGAGGCTCCCGGCTATGCCGAACCTGAGCATCAGGTCGAAGGCAAACAGCATGGAAAGCGGGATGGCGGAGGCTACGATCAGACCGGCCCTGAAGTTCCCAAGAAAGAGGAAAAGAACTGCAATAACGAGGATCGCTCCTTCAAAAAGGTTTGTTTCAACAGTGTGGAGCACTTTCTCCACCAGGGTCGTCCGTTCATAGGTGACGGAGAGTTCCGTATCCTTCGGGAGCGTTTTCTTGACCTCATCGAGCCTGGCCCTGAGCCTTTTGGTCACCTCATGGCTGTTCTCGCCCATCAGCATGAAGCCAAGCCCCAGGACCGCTTCGCCCTTTCCATCGGCCGTAACGGCTCCCCGCCGGATCTCTTTGCCCTCGACGACCCGGGCCACGTCCTTAACCTTTACGGGCACGCCTTCCCTGGCTGTGATAACTACGCTCTCAATGTCTTTGATGTTCGTTACGATCCCGACTCCCTGCACCAGGCTCGACTCTCCCGCTCTGTCCAGAGTGCCTCCTCCGGCATTGGTGTTGTTCGTCTCTACCGCTTCGGTCAGCTGGTGAAGGGTAAGCCCGCGCTTCGAGAGTTCCTCGGGATCCACCCGGATCTCGATCCGCCGCTGATCGCCGCCCCAGGTGTTGATCTCGGCAACGCCTGCGACGGACCGCATCTGTGGCTTCACGATCCAGTCATGCAGCGTTCGAAGCTCGGCAAGGGTCTTCTCCCTGGCCGTGACGAGATAGTGGAAGATCTCGCCGAGTCCTGTTGCCACAGGCCCAAGCTGTGGCTTCTGGATCGATGGAGGAAGCTGTACTCCCTGGATCCGTTCCGAAACGACCTGCCGGGAGAGATAGATATCGGTGCTGTCCTCGAAAATAACGGTAACCTGGGACATGCCGAACCGGGAGGTTGATCGAACCTCCTTGAGTTTGGGCAGTCCCGAGATCGCCTGTTCCAGAGGGGCCGTGACCTGCCGTTCGATTTCCAGGGGGGAAAGCGCCGGCGCCACCGTGTTTACCTGGACCTGGATAGGGGTCGTGTCCGGGAATGCGTCCATGGGAAGCCGCAGGAAGGCCAGCCCCCCCAGACAAGCAAGCCCCGTCCAGGCAATCATGACTGCGAGCCGGTGACTTAAAGACCAGCAAATGATACGGTTGAGCATCAGGACTCCTTCTTTGAATCAACGTCGCAGCACCCTGCGCCGATGGAGTCCTTGAGTGTCTCGGTTTTCAAGAAAAAACTCCCCGAAACGACGACATCTTCCCCCGGCTCGATATTGGAACTCACCTCTACAAGGTTTCCCTCCCTTCGGTTCCCGGTCAATTTGACTCTACGAGCCTCATACTCACCCGGTGAAAGGCGGACGAAGGCAATTTGCACGGATTTCGCCCTCTGCACGGCCTCTCGGGGGACCGCTGCCGATGCGCGGGATGCAACGGAGCCGGTGATCCTGGCATGGCCATACATATTTGCCCGGAGAAACCCATCGGGATTTGAAAGCTGCACCCGCGCCTTCGCGGTCCTGGTCTGGGGATCGACGGTCGGGGCGATGTATGAAATGACGCCTTGAAATTTCCGGCCGTCCAGTCCGTCCACAGTAATGACAACCGGTTGCCCGGGGCCGACAAGGCCAAGGTCTGCCTCGGATACCGCTACCTCCCCCCATACGGTGGAGGTATCCACTATTTCAAAGAGTGTCGACTCGGAACCCACATAGCGATCCACGGAAACATTGCGCTGAGTGACCATTCCCGCAAACGGCGCATTGAGTGTGTAACGTCCGCCACTGGCTCCGCTGGCGCCCATGATTCCCAAGGAGGCTCTTAATGCCTCATATTCCGCTCTGGCTTCGCGAAGTTCCTGCTCTGCCGCAAGGACTTCCCTTTTGGCCGATATTCCCTTCTTCTCCAGCCTGGATTCGCGCCCGTAGGACGCTTCTGCCACGCTCATTCGCGATTTCACCGCGGCCAACCGTGACTGGTCCGCGCTCACTGAGGCGCTCTCGATCGTGACAAGGGGTGCCCCGGCTTCAACACGCTTGCCGATGTCGGCGTAAAGGCGCTTCACAACCCCTTGAGCGCGTGCATTCACCTGGGCAACCCTGGTTGCATCGTAGACGATCACCGCCGGAGCGGTGAACTCGGAGGTCTGCCGCGCCGGGCCGGCCTTCACGGTTTCTATACCCGCGAGGCGCGCCGCTTCCGCGCTCTTCAGGCGCACCTTGGTGCCGTCCGCGGGCGCATCGTCAACAGCGACATCCACTCCCGGTTTACCGCCTTTTTCAGGGTGGCACTTCGGACAGATGGACTCCGGAAATCCATGTTCCTCGCACCAATCGCCTTTAGCTTTGAAGACCGCCGCCAGGGCGGGGTTGCATTGAGTGCAGAGGGCCTCCAGGACTCCATGTTCCTTGCAAAGCGCCTGGTCCTGCACCAACTCCGTGGCTTGACCCGGTTTCTCTTTGGCGGTTTTCGAAACTTTTGAAGGGCCACTGTCGCCGCAGCCGGCGATCAGAGTCGCAATAAGAATGACCGTTAAACCAAGAATCTTGCGCATCGTTACCCTTCCGATCGCTTGGGGGGGCGGTTTATTTTGAGGTTCGGATTGCACTTGCGGCACTGTGACTCTGGGAGTCCGTGTTCCTGGCACCAGTCTTTCGTTGCTTTGAAAGCCGGAATCAGAGCAGGGTTGCAGCTTGTGCAAAGAGATTCCCGGACCTCATGTTCGTCGCACCAATCCTCGTCGGACCCGGGCTTGACTCCCTTGGATGTTTGTGCGGCAGCTACCGTTTCGGAAGCTTTGCCGGCTTCAACCGCAGATGAGAAAGTGGTGATGGAGAACAGACAAAGGAATATGAACAGCAGGATAGAACGCAGCATGATCTCTCCTTGTTGATATTACCATCTGATGGCATTCGTTGTAGCTGCCTGGTGCGATGCGGGCTCCAAGGATAAGCGTAATTTCGCGCTCACTTAGTGCAGAGCATCGACTGAGCGCCCATCCGGTTTACCCGGCGCGTCCACGGAGGCGGCAAACGCATGAGCCCAAACCCGGTCTCCCCCGGAGGGACCAAAGCCACTTCCAGGTTCTACCTCCGCCAGTGAGAGTTTCGCACGGGGCGGCGACAAACGATGAAAACGCGAGCGCAAAGTATCGCTTAAATAAAAGGACTTTGTTCTATGAATGGACGATCAGGCAAGCTGTGGTGGATGGAGAATGTCAGTCGTGAATAGCTGTAAAACAGCTTTTGCAGAGAAAGGTTTCAGTATCGCTGAATCGAGGAGGACGCTTGTCCCGGGATCAACGGTGGCGGCAAGGCTGACAACTGAGCAGCAAAGACAACTTTTGCAGCAATCCGAGTGGGATTGGGCTGCATTCTGATCATCGCCAGCACAACCGGCAACATGGGACTCTTTGTCCGTGGAGGCCGCCCGAAATGGGCAGGTTTCATCCTGTGCCTTCGCCGACATCGGTCCAGTCGAAAAATGGAAGACCAGAGCGAAAATCAGAAAAAACCAGATGGCAGAAAACTTCTTATCCATGTTGGTTGTACGGCTTCGAAACATCCACAAAGTATCCGTATTTGTAGAAACACCCATGCGGTAAGGTATTTTTATACCTTTGTTTCCAGCCTTTTTCAAGGCTGAACGGCTGCAGGCAGGTTCGGAGCCATTTCTTCTTCACGCCTGTTCCAACTGAACCGTCCATCCCCCATTCGATGAAGGTCTTCCACTTCAGCAGTGTAGGAGATTGCATACACGGCTGGGGAAAGCAGATCCTCGCGAAAGGGCTGCAGCAAGCTCGCAACCCTGCATTCCTCCTCGATAATCTTTCGAGATTGCCTTTGCCGCCGCTCGCAGTTTTTATACTCCTTTAGGCCTGGCTCCGCTTTTGCAAAAAGAAAGGCACCCGGTCCGGTGCTCAAGGGAAAGTCTCCGGACAATGTCGGTGCGGGCAATGGTTCAGGTAAAATGATGCGTTGCAATTGCAGCAGGATTTGCTGCACCTCGCGGCATCATTTCCTTCGACCAATTTGCAGCGTCACCTTGACGAAGACCGAGTAAACAAGGAGGAAAAGTGAGAGCTGTACGAATCTTTACAATTTTTGCCCTGGTTTTTCTGCTGGCCGGGTGTGCCGGGATGACCAGATCAGAGCGGAATGTTCTCGGCGGCGGCGCGGTCGGCGCCGGCCTTGGCGCTGCGATCGGCGCCGCGACAGGTGGCAATCCGGCTGCCGGAGCAGCAATCGGAGGAGCAGCCGGCCTGGTCGGCGGAGCGCTTTATGATTCCATGGAAAGAAGCAGGGACTATCCGCCACGTTACCGGAACTACTAAAGGCTCGGGGAAGATTGTTTCGGCTTGATCGAAAAAAAGACCGGGACAGGACATGGTTTCATTTCCCGGTCTGAAACACTGCGAATGCGGCCTTGACTCAGACTGCGGCAGGCCGGCTGAGGTTCAGAACTATGAGCCTCAGCCGGCAAACCGGCACAGAGGCTCCTCCGGCCGACACCTTACCGTACATCGGAGAGTATCAATCTTTCAAATGGGAAAAAGAAAGTCACCGACAAGCTCCATACTCTCTTTTGTTCTCCTTTCCTTTTTGGTCAGCGGATGTGCGGCGTCACAGGGCAGGAACACGTGGGCACATGAGGGATGGGCACACCGGGAATTAGAAATTCACGATAAAATCAACGAAGAACGAACCAGGCATCATCTTACCCGGCTTCGCCGGGATGATTCGTTATGCACTGCCGCGCGCAGGCATAGCCAGTCCATGGGAGACAGGTCTTTTTTTTCGCATTTCGATCCCGTCCGGGGAGACTTGTCGAAACGCATGGAGGCTCAAGGGTTGAAATATCGCGCATGCGGAGAGAACATCTTCAAATCGAGCACGGCATCGCGCTTCAGCGATTCGGCGATCAGAGCCTGGATGAAGAGCCCCGGGCACAAAAGGAATATTCTCTCCCGGGAATACGTCAGGACGGGCATCGGCATTTCAAGAGGCAAAGACGGCAATGTGTACGTCACACAAATCTTCGCCTCGCCCTGATCCGGTGCGGGCTGGACTTTCACGACTCCAACATGTCTTCCTGCTGCTACTTCCCACGTTCGAGCTTAACGGCCCGAAACAGCATGCCCTTTGTCACAGGCGAGCTGTTGAAGCCGGTTTCAGCCACGAGTGCGGCATGAGAAAAACCGGCATCTTCCAGTAAGGTCAGGAAATCCTTTCCCGATATGGCTCCACCCTGTCAGCCAGCCCATTTTTCAATAATCGATTTTGTGTCGCCAGGGAGCTCTCCAGCGAGAATTTGGTCGGCTATCATCAGACGCCCATCCAACTTCAAGACCCTGAAGATTTCGCTCAGTGCCCCGGCTTTATCCGGCACCAGATTGATTACTCCGTTTGAGATCACAACGTCGAAACTCTCAGCGGGAAAGCTCAAACTCTCGGCGGAACATTCCTTGAACTCCACATTTTGAAGACCCGTTTTCCCGAGGTTTTGTTCGGCCCTTTCCAGCATATCCGACACAAGATCGATTCCGACTGCTTTTCCTTTGGGTCCGACCATCGTTGCCGCAACCAGGGTGTCCACGCCGGCTCCGCAACCGACATCGAGGACGCTTTCGCCTTCATTGATTCGACCAAGAACAAATGGATTGCCAACGCCGCAATACGATGCCATCACGGCTTCAGGAAGAACTTTGAGGACTTCAGGATCGTATTTTAGCGCTTCGAGCCCAGCCCGGCCGACCGGATATCTGAAATTGCCCTCCGGACTGCCTGCAACTTTCGTGTACTTCCGTTGTATGGCTTGCCTGATCCGTTCTCTGTCTTTTTCCGTGAATTGATATTTCATGTCGAACATCCTGCATTCAGGCAACTCTGCCTCTCCGCGACATTCCGATCTTCTCGACACATTTCGGAATGAAAAACGAGAATACAAACAGGCCCAGTGCAAGAACGATCTTCCACGAGAAAAGGTCCCCCCACCGGCCTTCCGCCCAAATCTCCTTCACCGATCCGATGAAAAACGTGAAGATGAAAGTTCCCACCAGTATGCCGAGCGCGGTACCGAAGAAATAGTCCTGAAATCGCACTTTGGTCAGGCCCATTCCGAAATTCAGAGGCGTGAAAGGAAAGTACACGAGACGCAGGTAGAGGACTGTCGCAAAGCCTTTTCGTTCTATGGCTACGTCATATTTCCCGAGCTTATCTCCAATGAGCGATGCGGCAAAATCCCTCCCCAGGTGCCGCCCGATGAAAAAAGCCGCACTTGCCCCGATCATGGCCCCCAGCCAGACGTAAACGAACCCGAAACAGGGACCGAATATGGCGGCCCCGATAGCGGCCAGCAGCGTCCCGGGCAGAAACAGGCACACTCCGGCGGCGTAAATCACGATATAAGCAACAGGAGCCCAAATTCCGGCCGCGTCTATCAATCTGCTCAGCGCCTCCGGGCTCAGGTACCCCCTGACCGGGGTAAAACGGACGACAACAAATGCGGCAAAGATGAACACCATCAGAAGAGCCGCCTTGATTGCAGCCCCGCTACGGCTCTTTTCAGCTGTCATTATAGGATCCTCGGTTCCAGGGGATTGCCGAAGGGCATCAAATCACCTGGTTGAAAGGCAACGGTTTACGTGTGGATTTTCAGCCAAAAAACTTACCCAAGAGGCCCTTCTTCCGCTGCTCGGGTTCGGGAAGTCCCAAATGACGGCATATGACCGATTCCACCTTTTCCTGTGATACATTGGAACCTTCCACCACGATCTCGTCTTCGACCATGACGGCCGGAGCTACCGGGAGTTCCAGTTCGAAGTACTCGTCACACTGGTACTCGGCTCTCGGTTTGGATGTGACCTCGATTTCGATGTCCTTGTATTTTGCGCCCAACCTGGGCATCATCTCCAGGAAGTTCTTTCACGGTTTCCCATTTGGTTCATTCAAGAAGAATCGTACCTTCAGCATTTCTTTTCTCCTGTATTCGATCTCTAATTGCCGCCTCTTCTGAGTTCCGCCATACGGGCAAGAAACTGATCGGGCGGGATGAAATCCACAAGTCGCAAGCCCCTGTTTTCCTTTCCGTTATTATCCATGAACACTATGGTCGGGACGCCTTTTATTTCGTATTGCTGCAACAGCCGCTCGTGAACCGGATTGCCGCCTTTGGTCACATCCACTTTCACCATCACGAAGCCGCTTTCTGCCTGGCTTACTACGGAGGCGTCGTGGAAAGTGATTTCCTCCAGTTCATTGCACGGGGTGCACCACGTGGCATAGAAGTCCATAATGACCGGCTTGTTCAGCTTCACGGCCTCTTTCAGAACCTCGTCCGAATAAGGCTTCCAGGCGACGCCGGGACCCTGCATCGCCCACGACGTGACAAGCCAGGTCGCCAAAACGAGGCAGATAACGCCGATCCCCCCTTTTATCCAGGGGAAAATCCTGAAGTTGGCCTCCTGCCTGTCAATCCAGCCAAGATGCAGTCCGGCGGCAACAGCAACCAGGGCGAACAAGAGAGTCCCCCAGTGACCCGGCACAACCGGTTTTATAAAATGAGCGGCCATTGCGACCAGCACCCAGCCCATGAGCTTTCTTATCCAGATCATCCAGCCCCCCGACCGGGGTAGCTTTTCCAGTTGTCCCGAAAACATGGCAAGGATGAAGAGGGGAAGCCCCAGGCCCAGGCTCAGGGTGAAGAAAATCAGGAACCCCAGCCACGGGCTTCCCATGCCGGCAACCCATGTAAGGAGTCCCAGTACGAAGGGGCCGATGCAGGGCGCTGCGACTACCCCGAGAGTCAGCCCCATGAAGAGGCTCCCGAGATATCCCGTGTAGGATTTTGCGGCAGCCTGGGTCAGGCCGCTCGGAAGCCGCATCTCCCACAGCCCTAAAAGGCTCGATGCAAAAAAGACCAAAACCGTCGCCACGACCACAAGGACGATCGAATTTTGAAGCATCGCCCCCATGAGGCCCCCTGTAAGCGAGGCGACAACTCCAAGTACGGAATTGGTGACCGCCAGCCCCATCATGTAACATAGACCATTGGCGACGAGATTTCCCCTGCCACTGTCTCCCTTTGCGGCCTGACCGCCGAAGTAGGAAACGGTGATGGGAATGAGCGGGTAGACACATGGGGTGAGGTTCAGCGCCATGCCGCCTGCAAAAATACCAAGGAGCGTCCAGATCATTGCCAGGCCGTTGAGAGGACCCGACGTTTCGGACTCCCCTTTCGTTTGGACTAAACCTGCCGGGGCGCTGGATACCGGCAACCCCCTCCCCTGCCATTCAGGATAGCCGTAAGGGTCACGATAGACGTTTTTGTAGCCAAGCTTGACGGCCACACGGGCCGCCGAGTCGCTGCGGACTCATGTGAGGCCCGCTCAGTAGAAGACAATCGTGCGATCTTTGTCCGGACCGAGAAAGCTTTCAAGGGTCGATGCCTTACGCCATCTCGACCAGGCGGTGGGCTCCATGGGGAAATTGACGGCTCCCGGAAGATGCCCCGTCCGGTACTCCCAATCCTGGCGGGTGTCCACGAGAAGAAGCCCCCTGGCATCCTGCCGGTAGCGATCCGCAAGCTCTTCAGTGGTAATGACTTTGTAGTTGCCCGCTTTTGCTTCGGCCAGGACGTCATCCCATGTGGCAGGCCCCGGAGCGACGGTGCGACTGGAAAGCCAAACGGCCCCGGCCGTGAGCAATACGGCAAAAAAGGCTATGGCTGTTTTTCCCGTGTTCCGCATAGCAAAACCTTTCTTGCATGAAACCTGTCTTGTTTCTAGAGCTTACCCTCACGCTTGAGCTTCGAGAGGAGAAACGTTGCCCCTCGCAGAGTAATTCCCGTCTTCTCGGAAAGCTCGGCGGGTTCGAGAGGCCCATGCCGATCGACAAGTGAGGTGATCTCCTCTTCCAGCTCTTCGAACCAATCTTCAAAAAGAAACAGCAGGTCCGGATCAGTTATCGCCATAAGCTGTTTCGACTGAGCTATCTTATCCACCAGTCGTTGGCACATTTGCGTAGGGTCGACACCTTCGCCCATGCATGTGGCAACTCAGAGATGGACCAGGCTGCCGATCCTGTCATCACCCGATTCTCCGAACACGTTAGCGATAAAACCGTTACGTGCCTCATCCCCGGAGACGAGGAATAATTTTGGAATTATCTCGGATAATTGAGCCAGTGCCTCTTCCGGGTCCATCTCATCTATTATTTTTTGAATCTCGCTCACGGCAGTGATGCTCCCCCCATTAAAAAGATTTTCGCGCCGCCAGCAGGTCGGCAGCCAGAAGGTTAAGCCCTTCGAGGATTTCAAGTATTCTCGGGTCGGCAATTTGATAGTAGACAAAAGGCCCACTTCGCTCGACATTGACCAGGAGAGAACGTTTCAGATCTCTCAAGTGGTGGGATACAAGGGCCTGAGAGAGATTCACCTCGTCAACCACACGATTGACCGACTTCTTCTCAGAACTAACACAAAGAAGAATTCGAAGCCGGTTCTCATCCGACAGGCTCCTTCCCAGGAATGCAATTCTATCCAGATGGTCGTTGAGCATATCCGGTTTAGGCGTCTTCCCGTTCATTCAAGAACTCTCTCGCATGTTGTTGATCCTCATTCTCATTTTGGCCTTCGAGCCGCATGTCCGAACTGCAACGCGCACCGCACAAACATATAAACGCTTATTTGTATGTTTTCGCGATGAAAGTCAACTAAAAATTAAAATTGGGAGAAAAAACGCGCAGTTCTACATTCCGCCCCGAGCCGCGGCGCCGGTTATGATTCTCCTTTGAGCCTGATTCGGAAGGCAGGCAAGCTCCCCTCACTTGCTCGTTCGAACCTCCGTATTTAAGTTTTTGTAGTCATTGCCCTGCCTTACATTTCTCGACCAGTTGAAACCAGCCGGGTTCGCCGACAGGCGGATTGACTTACAGCAATCAAGCACCTCAGGAGGACTTAGATGCCCGTTATTCAAAAGTGTATTCTATTCCTTTGCTGTTGCGCATTCACGGTTCTGCCATCCGGATGCGCATCCGTCCCTTACGCCGCTGCCAAACCCGGATTGAGCGGTACAACTGACGATGCGGGCACGCCAGACACATTGGCTGGAACACCCTCAACGAAGCCGGGATCGGAAACGGGCGTAAATCCTACCGGCATTATCACTCTCGAACAGGCCCTCTCCCTGGCCCTCCTGAACAATCCCGAACTGGCCGGTTTCTCCCTGGAGGTTCGAGCATCCGAGGCAAAAACGCTTCAAGCCGGTCTCAGACCCAATCCGGAACTGGGAGTCGATCTCGAACAATTCGGAGGGTCGGGCGATTTCAAAGGGGTAAAAACGGCCCAGACCACCGTGTTGCTCAGCCAGTTGATCGAAATGGGAGGCAAGCGCATCAAAAGAACCCGCGTTGCAGCTCTCGAAAAGGATCTTTCTGGATGGGATTATGAGACAAAACGGCTGGACGTGCTCACCAGTGTCGCCAAGAACTTCGTGGAGGTGCTTTCGGACCAGGAACTGGTGGCGCAAAATGAAGAACTGCTCAGAATTTCCGAACAGGTGCATCACGGCGTCGCAGAACGAGTAGAAGCAGGAAAGATATCCCCCCTCGAGGAAACCAAAGCTGGGGTGACCCTTGCCAATACCAGAATAGGACTGGAGCAGGCAAAAAGCAGTTTGAGGGCCGCCAGGAAGAAGCTCTCCGCAACGTGGGGAGAGCCCTCGCCCTCATTCACAAAGGCGGATGGGGACTTGAGAACCCTTTTACCTGCACCTTCTGAAGAGGAACTCGACCGGCTCATATCCCAAAACCCCGACGTGGCGCGCTGGGTCAAGGAAATGGAACAGCGGCGGGCGGCTCTGGAATCCGAAAAGGCAAAGGCGATCCCGGATATCACTCTGAGAGCCGGCATGCAGCGTTTCAACGAAACCGAAGACAGTGCTCTGGTGGTTGGCATCTCTATGCCTCTTCCCGTCTTTGACCGCAATCAGGGCAACATTCGCGCAGCCCGGTACAAGCTTGCCAAAGCGAGGGAAGAGGCCAGAGCCGCCGAGGTGAAAGCGGGTGCGAACCTGGGCGAGTCATACCAGGCCTTCAGCTATGCTTACGCGGAAGCCATGAGTCTGAGCAACGAAGTGCTCCCTGCGGCTCAGAGGGCATTTGATGCTGCAGAGGAAGGCTTTCGCGAAGGCAAATTCGACTACCTGGAACTACTCGATGCCCAAAGAACGCTTTTTGAAG
>JAEZXS010000117.1 GCA_023442755.1 Pseudomonadota bacterium
AGACATAGCCGTTCATGTGAAGGGAATGGAACCCGCCGGCTATGAACCCCGCGTGCTCCACGGCATGGGGCTCGCCTACGGCACCTCCGACCGGGGCGCCTGCCACCTGCGCACAACCTTCTACAAGCCCGAACTCTCCGGGATGATCCCCGCGGATGCCGTCGAGGGAAAAGCGGAAATGTTCCTCGACTTCGAAGACAGGCTTACCATCTTTGATACGCTCATTCTCTGCCGCTTCTACCGCGACCTCTACACGTGGGAAGAACTGGAGAAGGTGGTCGGGTTGGTGACGGGCCTTTCGGCGTCCAGGGAGGAGCTGCGCCAAATCGCTGCCGGAATTTCCTCAATGGCCAGAAAATTCAACATCCGCGAAGGTCTCAAACCCGAAGACGACCGCCTGCCGAAACGGTTTCACAAGGAAGTCCTGCCCTCCGGCCATGCCTTTCCCGCGGAAGACATGGAACGGATGCTCAAGGACTACTACCGGCTGCGCGGCTGGGACGAAAACGGAGTCCCGGCGTAAAAAGGAAAATCGAAAGAGCGGGGGGACGAGCGTCCTCCCGCTCCCGTTGGAACCTGTTCGCCCGGTGAGAAGACTATCCTTTCCAACCGCCAGGACAGCCTCTAATGCTGGATCGGCGAGTCAGCCATCCCGCTTTTTCCCGCCTTTTGTTCTTATGCTTTTCCGGGACACATACGCCTTCCGATAGAATTTGTCAGATAATGTATAAAGTAGCTGAATACCTTTATTTATCTTTTGTAAACACTTAGGATTCTATTGTACGTCGTTTGATATTTTGCGCTTTTTGGCGTTCGGTCAGCGGAGCGAAACCATGATTCCCGAAGCAGGCGAGGGACGTAACCATCCGGATTGCGTCGGCAATGCATTCAGAGGGCTTGACGATCCGGACGGACCGGGAACGGGACGGTGCGCGAAGGCTCCGGCTCAGGGCGGAGAAGACGAAAGCAGGCAACTGATCGATGCGGCAAACCTCATCATCCTTAAGATGAATCCCTGCGGAGAGATTACCTATTTCAACCGGTTCGCCCAGGAGCTTTTCGGGTTCTCCGAGGAGGAGATCCTTGGGAAAAACGTAGTCGGGACCATAGTCCCCGAAAGGGAATCGTCCGGCCGGGACCTTGCCGTCATGATCCGGGGCATTCTCGAACATCCGGACCGGTATGAAAACAATGAAAACGAGAACATCTGCCGCGACGGCAGGCGTGTCTGGGTTGCCTGGACAAACAGGGCCATATTCGATTCCGGCGGCAACCTGACGGGAGTCCTGAGCATTGGCAACGACATCACGGAGAGGAAGCGGGCTGAGGAAATGCTGCGGTTGGACGAACTGCGCTACGAAGCTCTTTTCCATTTGAGCCAGATGACCGAGGTCCCGGCTGATGAGATTGCCGGCTTCGTACTGGAGCAGCAGATTCGGCTGACCTCGAGTGAAATCGGGTTCATCGGTCTTGTGAACGAGGGCGGGAAAAGTTTCAGGTTGCACATGGTTTCGAAAAACATACGACCGGCGGAAATTGCCGGCGGGCGGGCCATGCGCGTGTCGGTCGATCCGGGAGATTTCTGGTCGCAGTGCGTGGTGAAACAGGAAAATATCATCGTTAATGATTATCCCGCCGTGAAACCGCTCAAAAGGGGCCTGCCTCAGGGACATCCCCGGCTGGACCGCTTCCTGGTAGTTCCCGTGGTAAACGAAGGAAAGACAGTGGCCTTGCTGGCTGTCGCAAACAAGAGAGTCGACTATGATGCTTCCGATGCACGGCAACTGCGCCTCCTGGGAGACGGTATGTGGAAGACATTCGTGCGCCAGCATGCCCAGGGAAAATTGAAGGAAAGCGAACAGAAGTTCCGGATGCTCGTCGAGATCATGAACGAAGGGTTGGGCATGCAGGACGAAAGCGGGCGGCTGAAATACGTAAACAGGAAGTTTTGCGAAATGCTCGGCTATACGAGCGAAGAGCTGATCGGGCGCTCGTTGATCGACCTGTATGCGGACAGGGACACCTATCTCGATCAGGTTTCGAAACGGCAGACCGGAGAACGGTCGATATACGAAATTGAGTTGATCAGCAAGGAAGGCAGGCGGGTTCACACCCTTGTGTCGGCGACGCCGGTTTTCGAGGGCGGTGTGTATAAAGGGAGTATTGGGGTGGTGACCGACATTACCGACCGCAAAAAGGCGGAAATCGCCCTGCGGCATTACGCGGTGATGTTGGAGAGTGTGAACAAGGAGTTGAAGGATTTTGTCTACGTAGCGACCCATGACCTTCAGGAGCCATTGCGCAAGATCCAGGTTTTTAGCAGTCGCCTGATATCGGAGTACCGGAATTCCCTGGATCGGGGCGGACGGGACTCGCTTGAGAAAGTGCAGGCTACCGCAAGCCGCATGCAGCACCTTATCGAGTCCCTTCTCGATTACTCACGCCTGACGTTGAAGGTCGAGCCCTTTATACCGGTTGACCTGAATGCCGTGCTTCGAGCCGTGCAGGATGACCTGACCTATCGGATAAGACAGGAAGGGGCACGGATCGAAGTATCCGGACTTACAGTTATCGAAGCCGTACCGCACCAGATTTTCTACCTGTTCCGAAGCCTGATCGACAATTCCTTGAAGTTTCGGGGCAACGATGCCCCTTCCATCCGCATCACCGGGCAGATTGCCGGTCCGCCGGATGCGAGGGAACTGGAGATTGCGATCGTAGATAATGGAATGGGATTCGAAGAGAAGTACCTTGACCGTATTTTCAGACCGCTCCAGCAGTTGCACGCTCGCGGCAGGTATGCAGGAACCGGAATGGGGCTGGCGATATGCCGGAAGATAGTGGAACAGCACGGCGGCACTATCGAGGCCCGGAGCGCCCCGGGGCGGGGGACGGCTTTCCTGGTGACGCTGCCTGAAAAGCAGGGCGCACCCGTCGCCGTCAGACATTAACCGGAAAGGAGCGCTTGCAGAAAGAGCCTGCTTTCGGCTCGAGACTCGGGTACAATGGCTGCCGAAAGAGGAAGATCGCATCCTCTATAGGGTATTCGATTCCTGAACAGCCTTTCACGGCGCGGCGAAAATATCCATGGTTTCGGTCATGCACTTGGACCCGCTGTCGACGGTCATAACGATATCCGGAAAGCGGCAGCATCCGGCGATCTCGCCGCTGTCGAGGGATACCGGGTCTGCCCCGTCGATGCTGAGCTTCAACGTCAGTCTGTGTTTTTCGTATTTGCTGCGAAGAGGTTGCCGCGTATAGGCGCCTTCACCTGTGACAGTGTGCATGACGTTTCCGACCGGACCGATCACCTTCCAGTCAATGTCACTGATGGTGTAGCTGTGCACATCGGGGTCCATGGAATCTTTCGCCAGCACGAACGTTCCTTCCATCCGGCCGCTTAGGGTCAGGAGGCACATGCATGGGGCGACGCAGCCCTGATGGAACGATGAGCCGGGAAGGAGGTTGTATAGAACCAGGGGGCGGATGGAGTTCATGTCTGCGGATGCGCTGCACAGCAGCATCAGATGAACAGCCTGTATCATTGCCAGTTTGGTCCATGTGCGCATAAGTGCCTCCGGGTGGAGTATTACGGTGAAATTGGATGGGTCAACCTCTGATCCGAGTGTTTAAGCACGATTGGCCGTTTGACAACAGAGGGAAATAGTATGATATGATTATTACTCTGGAAAAACCTATAAATGACGGGATTCTAAAACGAAAAACTGAAGGCGGAGGAAGTATGACAACGAAGCGGGTTCTCATTATTTTGTTGCTGTTTTGCCTTTCCGTGGGAGCCTTTGCGTTTGCTGCCGGCCCGGCACCGAAGGATGAAAGCTTCGGGCTTTTCTTTAAGGATTTTCAAAAGGCGCTCGCCACCAATGATAAGGAAATGATGGCGAGTCTGATCGATTTTCCTAACTTTACCTGGGAGGGGAATGAAGATCTCGGTAAGGTCAAGAGCAGGGAGAACTTTCTAAAGAACTATGACAGGATGTTCACCCCGGAGTTAAAGAAGAAGGTTGCCATTGCAGGAAGTCCAACCCGGGTCGACGCGAACATCTATTTCCTGAACTGGTATGTTCAGAATACCGAATATTCGCTCGATTTTGAGCGTAAACCGGGCAAGAGCTTCAAATTCCTCGGGCTGACCCTGGGATCGCGTTAAAGGGTGGCCGTCGGAAGGCTCGGGCATCGTCCTTGACTTTAGAGATCCAGAGTTGCTGCGCAAGCCTGTTCGTTATTCCGGCAAAGCCCCATAGCCGTCCAATTTAAAGGGCGATAAGCCGCGAAGTAACGCCTAATAATGGGCACGCTGTTCGATGTGGGTTCAATGATGTCGGCGTGCAGCGGGTGGAATGGAGCTTTTTTTCTTCTCGCGAAGCTTGCTATTTCGGTAATGCCGCGAAGAAAAGATCTTTTCAGGTATTGTTGCTGTGGGAGCGGCTTTTAGGCCGCGATGCTCGGTCTTCAATGTGCGCATGGACCTCTATCTCGCCGTGAAACTGCTCGCTTTCTCTCCTCCGGGTGAAAGTTTGACTGGAGCATTAACCGGACAATAGCTAGTAACAATAGATAAATAAAGATATCGCATATATCTGTATCATGCTTATGAAATCACTGATTCAGGAAACATGGAGAAGAAAATGGCTAAAACAAGAATCTTGACAGGCGATCGTCCAACGGGCTGTTTGCATTTAGGACACTATATCGGCTCGTTGCAGACTCGCGTAAAGCTTCAGGATTCAGATGAATATGAACAATTCGTTATGATCGCAGATGCTCAGGCGCTGACCGATAATGCGGATAATCCTGAAAAGGTCCGCATGAACGTTTTGGAAGTAGCTTTGGATTATCTGGCGGTTGGGCTGGATCCTGCAAAGACAACCGTTCTAATCCAATCAGCTATTCCTGAACTGGCTGAGTTGAATTTATTTTTCCTCAATCTCGTTACGCTAGCCAGATTACAACGAAATCCAACAGTTAAAAATGAAATGAAGCAGAAAGGGTTTGGTGCTGATGTACCGGCCGGGTTTCTTACATATGCGGTCAGTCAGGCTGCCGATATTACGGCGTTTAAGGGAACGCTCGTTCCTGTGGGGGATGATCAGATTCCCATTTTGGAACAGGTAAATGAGATTGTTAGAAAGTTTAATCATATCTACGGCCGGGGCGAGGACGTGCTGCTGGAATGCGAACCGTTGCTATCGCAAACTGCCCGTTTATCGGGAATTGACGGTAAGGCAAAAGCCAGTAAGTCTCTGGACAATGCCATCTTTCTTTCCGATTCTGCGAATGAAGTGAAGCGCAAGGTCATGCAGATGTTTACCGACCCGGGACACATCAAAGCGTCTGATCCTGGAAAGGTTGAGGGTAATGTCGTTTTTGAATATCTGGATGCTTTTGATGCAGATAAGAATGTTGTTACTGAAATGAAAAGACAGTACCAGCAAGGTGGACTTGGTGACGTGGCCTGTAAAAAGAGACTTGTTGATGTCTTAGAGAATATCCTGGGGCCAATTCGTGCAAAACGAGAAGCGCTTGCCAAAGATCCGGATGCCGTAATGCGAGTCCTCAAGAGTGGTACGGATCGAGCTCGAACAGTTTCCAAAACTACAATGGCAGAAGTAAGGAAAGCTATGAAGATCGATTATTTCCAACTTCTAACAATCTAACCAGTGCCGGTACGCAAGCCTGTTTGTTATTGCGGCGAAGCCCCATAGCCGTCAAGTTAGAGGGCAATAAACCGCGAAGTAATGCTCACCGGCTTTGCCGGGGAGACTCACGGAGTTTGACATCTGCGGGAATATGCGAAAGCCTCCCTCTTGTGAACCGCTCAAAGTTTACAAAAGGAGAAGGCTTTCGCATGGATGAGTGTCAAAGTTTAAGC
>JAEZXS010000286.1 GCA_023442755.1 Pseudomonadota bacterium
CCGACATATCGGTTTCTCTCGTTTTACGGAATAAGTTAGAAGGGTTATATGCCCCAGGACGGGTTTCGGGCAGCTATTTTTTTCCCGGTTACGGATTGACTTTTGAATATTAATGTCGTTTATATTAACATTTTTGAGCATCATTGGATCCAAGTCGATATAGGCCCAAGTTCTAATACCAATCCCTGGAGGAAGAGATGAATTTTGTTGGTATGGCATATGCCGCCGATGCATTCGCGCAGGACGCTGCCGGCGGAGCAGCGATGTTGAGTCTTGGCAACCCCATTTTCCTGATGATCGCAATGCTCGCGATTTTCTACTTCCTGTTAATCCGCCCGCAGCAGAAAAAGCAAAAAGAACACAGGGCGATGCTTTCCTCACTGCAAAAGGGTGATGTGATTTTCACGGCCGGCGGGATTCACGGAAAGATAACCGGTCTGACCGATAATACGATAACCCTGGAAGTTGCCGACCGCGTGCGCATCAAGATCAATCGCAGCGCTGTGGGCGGGCTGCTTGCCAAGGGTGAGGCCATAGAGAAAGAATCCGGCAAGGAAAAACAGGATTGATCGAAGCGCATCCATCCACCGGTATTCACCGATACAATCGTTTTTGATTTAAAATGCAATTTTGGAGGAGTCATTGAAAAGCTTAGGTGTGCGTGCGCTCCTGATTTTGGTCATTCTCGTTGCGGGGATAGTCCTTCTCGTTCCGAGCTTCACCTCTACTCTTCCCCCAGGGTGGACGAAGGTCCTTCCGAAAGACAAGATTCATCTCGGACTCGACCTCCAGGGAGGTATTCACCTAGTACTCGAGGTGGAAGCGGACAAGGCAGTCGAAAACACGGCTGAACGATTTTCCGAAGAAATCAAAGACGCCCTGCGTGCACAAAAAATCGGCTTCACCAAGGTTGCCAGAACGAACAAATGGGACGTCGAGATAGTCCTTCCCACGGCCGAGCAGCAGACCGGCGTTCAGGAACTGATGCAGAAGGACTTTCCCAAGCTCCAGTGGCAAACCGTCGAGACGACGCCTCAGGGTAACAGAATTCTTCTCACCCTGGACGACAAGGAAATAAATAATATCCGCAGGGAAGCCATCAACCAGGGGCTGGAAACGATCCGGAACAGGATCGACCAGTTCGGCGTCATGGAGCCCGATATCCGGCCCGAATCGGGTGACCGGATCCTCGTGCAGCTCCCCGGCATAAAGAATCCGCAGGAAGCCATAAACCTGATCGGGAAGACCGCGGTGCTCGAATTCAAGGTGGTCGCCCAGGGCGTTACCGATCAGGATATGCGCGACGGAAAGCTTCCGCCGGGAGTCAAGGTATATCCGATGAAGCCTTCCGAGAGAAACCGGGAGAGCAGCAAGATAGCACTCGAGGACAAGACTGTTCTGACGGGCCAGTACATTACCGATGCCCGGGTTGAAATAGGTTCGAGCTCCTTCGGATCGCAGATCGCTCTCGAATTCGATCCCCAGGGCGCCCGGACCTTCGAACGGGTAACCGAAGCGAATGTAGGGCGAAGCCTGGCGATCGTTCTCGACGGCGTTGTCTATTCCGCCCCGCAGATCAAGGAACGGATCGGTGGAGGAAGAGCGGTCATTACCGGTTCTTTCAGCGACGAGGAGGCCAAGGTTCTGGCCATTGCTCTACGGACAGGCAGACTGCCCGCCCCGGTCAAGATCCTCGAACAGCGCACGGTTGGTCCCGCTCTTGGTCAGGATTCGATCAAGAAAGGCATTCTCGCCTCTCTGATCGGCGGACTGGGAATCGTTCTCTTTATGGCCGTTTACTACAAGGCTTCGGGGCTGATAGCCGACCTTGCCCTTGCCATGAACATAATACTTATCATGGCGGCCATGGCTATGTTCGGAGCCACTCTCACCCTCCCCGGCATTGCAGGTATTGCGCTAACCATTGGAATTGCGGTTGACGCCAACGTGCTCATCTATGAACGAATACGCGAGGAACTCCGGATGGGCAAGACGCCGAGAGCCGCGGTCGATACGGGCTACAGCAGGGCAACCATCACGATCATGGACGCCAATATCACCAGCCTGATAGCATCCCTTGTGCTTTACCAGTTCGGTACGGGCCCCATAAAGGGTTTTGCGGTGACCCTCAGCATCGGTCTCGTCGCAAACCTCTTTACGGCGATTGTCGTCACAAGGCTATTTTTTGACTATCTCCTGACCGAACGTCGGGTAAAACAACTCAGCATCTAGCCGGACACAAGGTGAAAAGAATGGAACTCATAAAGCCCAACATCAATATCAATTTCGTAGGAATGCGCTACAAGGCATTTATGCTTTCCGGCCTGGTCATTTTGCTCGGGCTGTGTGTGCTGCTCTGGCGCGGCGGACTCAACATGGGTGTCGATTTTGCGGGTGGCACCCTGATCCAGGTTAAGCTCAACAAGGCTACCGGCCCGGATGATCTCAGAAATGCCCTCAAGGGGCTGTTTACACAGAGTTTCATCCAACAGGTGGGCAGTCAGAACGATAACGAGTACCTCATCCGCACCGACGCCATACATGAGGAACTCCAGAGCCTTTCGAACAAGATCGAAGAGGACCTGACCAAAGCGTACGGTCCCGGACAAACGGTGCTCCGCGTCGAGATGGTCGGACCGAAAGTGGGGCAGGACCTTCGTCAGAAAGCCCTCTACGCGATCTTCTATGCACTGCTCCTGATCGCCATTTACATATCGGGCAGGTTCGAATTCAAATGGACCAGCAGCTTGATAATGGGCGGCGTTATGGTGGTGGGCATCTACCTGCTCGAAGCATTGGGGTTGAACGCTGTTTACCTCATAGGAGGCGCGCTGATTATAACCCTTGTTCTGTGCTGGGTGCTCAAGCTGCCTTACGCACTCGGCGCGCTGCTCTCTCTCGTTCACGATATCGTGATCACGATAGGTATTTTTGCGATCGCCGACAAGGAATTCACCCTGGAAGTGTTCGCAGCATTGCTCACCCTGTCGGGCTACTCCCTGAACGATACGATTATCGTTTATGACCGTATCCGCGAGAACCGGAACAAGGACAAGAAGCTGCCGTTCGAGACTATGGTAAACGGCGCGATCAACCAGACCCTGAGCCGTACGATACTGACCTCGCTGACGACCTTTTTCGTTATCCTGTGCCTCTTCCTGTTAGGCGGCAGCGTGATTCACGATTTCAGTTTCGCCATGTTGATCGGTATTATCACCGGCAGTTATTCTTCGGTTTTTGTGGCAAGCCCGATACTGATCGCTTACGAGGAACTCACGAAAAACAAGCGGAAGAAGCAGCCGGCCAAGAAAGCGGCCACGGCAGCCCGCAGCTAGCCGGTTCTTCCCGGGTCGCACATTTTGTTGCCGTCTCCCCTCAACTCGTGGGGGGACGGCAACACTTTTTTCAGGCCATGGTCACTGGGTTACCCATACGGCCATGTTCTTGAATTCGGTCAGGATCTTCTTCGTCACGGAAGCTTTCAGGAAACTCCAGGCGCCCTCCGGTTCGGAGTGCCCCAATCCGACCATGCCGGTTCCGCTCTCCCTGCACCAGGCCAGGATATCACCTGCAGTGTCGCCTTTTTGGGGAATGAGAACGATCCGGATCCGTTCCTCCTCCACCCCCCCGTCTTTCACCGACTGCGCCGCTTTTGTCAGATATGGCATCATTTCCAGGCCGGCAGGAGAACGAAGCCACGGCCCCAGTATATGCTGCATTTCCGCAAGCCCGCAGGAAAGGGTATGAGTCACCGATTTCGTAGCGTGCAGGAGGGTTATGCCGACAGAGGTATCGGCCAGCATGTAGCCGGCATGGTCGGCGATTCGCAGGGAAGCATCTTCCTTGAAAATGCTGATCGCCATGCCTGCGCCGGGCTCGACTTCTCCCTCAACGAACCAGATGGGGCTTGCCAGGCAGTGCTGCAGCAATGTAGATGGAGAAGTTCCCCTGATGTACCCCTCAAGGTTGCTCGAAATCCTTTTCTGGACCAGGATAGCGTCAACCTTCCTGATATCGGCCAGCAGACAGGCATGCTTGGCCACCGCCATTTCCTTCTGCTGAACATGCTCCTGGATGAGGTCTGCCGAGAAGCCGGCCTGTACCAGTTTTCTCCGAGCCCGATCGAAAATACCCCGGGTCTCCTGGGCGCGAGAGTGGAGGATTTCCCGCTTTTTTCGGGCAATTGCCACCGACTCGGAAACCATCCCGGAGTATATGGTCGCAAGGGGGGGAGCGAAGTAGCAAAGGATCAGGTTGACATCCCGAGCGGCAGAGTAAAGCCGGCTGACCAGGTTGATCGGCCGCAGCGCTTCATCGGTTCCATCGATTGGGAGTAAAAGACATTTTGGAGGGTGAGTCATGACGCTCCTCGAACCGCTTTTTTGCCCCCTCTCAGCCTAGCACTCCGGCGTCGGCCAGCAGGGCGGCGAGTTCTTCACAATTTCCGGCAATCCAGTCTGCTCCGCTTTGCAGGAGTTCCTCCCTGGAGGCACTGCCGGTCAGGACCCCGGCCGTCCGGGTGCCGGCAGCCCTCCCCGTCTGGATATCGAGGGGGTGGTCGCCGACCATGATCGAAGTCTTCGGGATTGCATGGATGCAATCAAGAGCCTGGAAAAGGTGAGCGGGATTGGGCTTGGGGTCGGGAACGTGATCGCGGGCGAGGAAAGCGGAACAGAATTCGAGGATATCGGGAAAGACGAGACGGACGGCTGCGTCGCAGTTCCGCGTTATGATCGCGATTTTTACCCCCCTTTGCAGCATGCGACCCAGGAGGGGACGGGTGAAGGCAAAGAGCGATCCTTTTCGCGCCGATTCCATTTCCAGGTCGGAAATAAGGCACATTGCCCTGTCTCTGAAATCGGAGGCACAGGAAACACCCGTTCCCCTGATCCTCTTTTCCAGCCAGTCCAGCCACTCCAGGACGGGAAGAAAAGGAGGCGGAGCGGGAGAAGCATATTGCTCCGCAAGCGAACTCAGCCTGAGTTTCATATCCGCAAAATCCAGGTGCAGTTCAGCCAGAGTCCCATCGAAGTCGAAGACGATAGATTCAATTTTCAAAACTGGATTCGATTCCTCCCGGTTCCTGTGGCTTTACAATCCGGCAATCAATTGTTTACGTTATTTTTGAAGTGCCTGAAACATAAAATATAGTAATCTGTGAAAGGGGCGAGTACAAGCGCAAAGGCCCCCACCGCCATTTCCGTGAAGGGTGACGATAATGACCGTTCCCATACTCAGTTTCGATCAGGTCATCGACCGGCTGCTTGCTTCCGGGCAGCCCTACCAATCCGAATATCTCTCCATGTATTCCAGCTGGTACGGCGGAATAATCACGGACCCTGCCCTTATGATGGTTCCCCTGGACGACCATCTCGTACACAGGGGGGACGGGATATTCGAGGTATTTAAAACCAGGAACTGGAACATTTACGCCCTGAACAAACACATGGAAAGGTTGGCGCGCTCGGCGGTCGCATACGACCTGAAAATGCCGGCCGGCTCCGATCGGCTTGTTGAAATCATCCGGGAAACCATCCGCGCCGGCAACGCATCAACCTGTCTCGTAAGGCTTTTCGTCTCACGCGGCCCCGGCGGCTTTTCGGCCAATCCGTACGAATCCGTTTCTTCGCAGCTCTATATTATCGTCACCGCCCTTCAGCCTGCTCCTGCCGAGTCGTACGAAAAAGGGGTGGTTCTTCGAACGAGCAGCATACCCGCCAAGGCCGAGAATTTCGCCCAGATGAAGAACTGCAACTACCTGCCCAACGTTCTCATGAAAAAGGAAGCACGCGATGCAGGAGCCGATTTTCCCGTTTCGCTCGACGAGAGAGGTTTTCTTGCCGAGGGAGCCTCGGAAAACGTCGGGATAGTGACCAAGAGCGGGGAATTTCTCTTCCCGCGCTTTTTGAATATCCTGCGCGGCATAACGATCACAAGGGCGGCGGAGCTTGCACAGGACCTTATCGGGCGCGAACTGACTGCGGTGGGCGAAGCGGACATCTCGCGAACCGCGGCGTACGATGCCGCAGAAATGTTTGTTTTCGGAACCTCCATCGACATACTCCCCGTTGTGGAATACGACGGACGCAAAATCGGGACCGGGAAACCCGGGCCGGTCTTCCGGGCGCTTCTGAAACTGCTGGACGAAGATCAGTCAAAGAACGGGGACATGTTGACCCCAGTCGTGCAATAAAGCAGGGAACACTTTCACATCGGGTAGAACCCTCATGTCCGCCCGCCCCTTATTCTGGCTGACGATCCTCTTCATGCTGGGCATTTCGGCACGACGTCTTTTCGACGACGCCCTGCCTGCCGGCTCCGGCTATTTTGCTTCGACGGCGCTCATCCTGCTTGCCGCCCTGGCGCTTTGTCTGCGCCGCTGCTTCAGTCGTTTCCCGCAATTTGTGTTCGCCGGACTGCTCTTTTTCGTCTTCGGGTTTTGGGCGGCTCAGACTGCGGCCCCCCGCCTCTCCCCTCCCGCAGCTCTGCAGTCGTTTTTGGACGGGCAGCCCACGGTCTTTGTCGCCCGAGTCTCCGCCCCACCCGAGTACTATCCCGACAAAATCCGCATTCATCTCCGCCTACTTTCCGCTCTCCGGGAAGGCAGGCAGGTTCCGCTGGAAACCGGAGTACTCCTGTCTATCCACCGGGACGATACGACCTCTTCCCTCTGGCTTCCCGGCGATCGTATGCTCGTTCGGATGCAGCTCAGGCCCTTTCGCAATTTCAGAAATCCGGGCGGCTTCGATTATGCGCGCTACCAGGCCGAAAAAGGTTTTCATGCCCAAGGCACTGTCAAAAACGAATTCGCCCTGATCAGGCTGTCGCCGGATTCCGATTCTTTCCCTGTGTCCATCCTGGACGGAATGCGCCGTCCGATCGAATCTTTCCGGCAGCATGCCCTGTTCTGGCTCGTTCGGTCCACAGACCCCGATTCCGCAGGCTTCTACGCGGCACTGATCCTGGGCTACCAGCATATGCTGCCGCCCGAATGGCAGGACCTGATAAGCCGAACGGGATTGAATCACCTGCTTTCCGTTTCCGGCCTCCACCTCGGGCTTGTCAGCCTCCTGTTTTTCTTCCTGGTCCGGTTCGGCATCCGCCTATTACATCCGGGTCTTCTGAACCGCATCAGCGACAAGCAGATCGCGGTATGGCCCGCCCTGCTCTGCGCCGTTGCCTATGCATTTCTCGCCGGTTTCAACGTTCCGCCGATCTGGCGGTCCGTGCTGATGCTGACTGTATGCTTCGGAGCCGCTTTCTGGTATCGCGCTCCCGATTCCCTTACCGTGCTCGGCTTTGCCGCACTCTGCATCCTGCTTTTCGATCCGAACAGCATGTGGCAGATTTCCTTTCAACTCACCTTCGCCTGCATTCTCTCCATCATCCTTGTCTTCCCAAAACTGCGGAAGATTAGGATCTCCGGTCTTCACCCCAAAATCGGGCCGGGCACCATCCCGGGTAAGGTGATTTCCCAGTTTGAGGATGCTTTCCTGGTATCAATTGCCGTAAACGTTCTGGTGCTTCCCCTGACGATTTTCTACTTCAACGGATTTTCCCTTGCAGGCTTTGCAGCCAACATAGTCCTGGTCCCGTACATGGGCTTCGTCATACTTCCCTGGGGTCTGATCAGCCTCGCTGCGTTCGCGATCAGCGAAAGCCTGGCCTACCCGTTCATCCTGACGGGCAAATGGCTTCTGGCAGGATGTCTTCACCTGATCCGATGGTTTGCCGGATTTTCCTGGAGCTATTTCTGGACGGGAAGCATGCCGCTCTTCTGGCTGGCAGCAATTTACACCCTCCTTGCCCTCATCCTGCTGCGGCTGTCGCGCAGGACCAGGCTGGCGGGTCTTGCTCTACTGGCTGTTTGCATCTGTGCGGGCGCCGCATGGAATGCCGGCCCCGGAGCTGCCACGCAGAAAACTTTCCGGGTGGATGCTATCGATGTCGGCCAAGGCACGGCAACCCTGGTCCGGTTTCCATCGGGCGAAACCATGCTCGTGGACGGCGGCGGCTTTGCAGACGACTCCTTCGATATCGGCCGAGCCGTGCTTGCACCCTTCTTGTGGCATTCGGGAATACGCAGGCTCGACCATGTGGTTGTATCCCACGACCATCCCGACCACCGGAACGGACTCCGGTTCGTACTTGCCCACTTTGATGCCGGGATGCTCTGGACAACCGGCATCAGGGCGCAAGGGACCGCAAGAATGCCGCCGGAAGAAATCGCGAGCCGGCGCGGCATCCCGATTCGGACCTATCCAGCCCTGGCGGAAGAGTTCAAAATAGGCGATTCGGTGATACGGGTATGTCATCCCACGCAGGATTTCCTGAAAACGGGGATATACGGCGACCTGAATGCCTGCTCCCTCGTCCTGGAAATCGCCTATGGAGAAACCTCCGTCATTCTGCCCGGCGATATAGCCCGGGATATCGAAGCGGGTCTGCTGCCGGTGCTTCAAAAGGACCGGCGCGTGCTGCTCCTGGCGCCGCACCACGGAAGTGCGAACTCGAACAGCCCTGAATTGCTGGATGCGCTCCGGCCGCAGGCCGTCATCTTCTCCTGCGGGTATCGCAACCGGTTCGGCTTTCCGGCACAAGCCGTACTCCAACGATGCGCCGAGAGGAATATCCCGACATTCAGGACGGACCTCGACGGGGCGGTCCATGCAATATCTGACGGGCATAAATGGACAATCAGCGGTGAACGGTAGAAAGGCGGGCAAAAACCAAAACCTTCTTGACACGGATGAACACGGAATGAGCCCGCCTGAACAGCATCCACGTTGCCTCATCTCCTGATGCATGCCACTGCCACTGTATCTGGTGTTTCTTCACACCATTGCGCAGATGTGGCAAATGCTTACCATCAATTTAATATTTAATATCGATCTACGTGAGCATTGGAGGAACAAGATGAGCTCGACTATAAATGGAGCAAGCCCTCGCTTGCTTACTCCCGATAACTGCGTGCTTCTGCTGATCGACCATCAGCCCCAGATGGCATTTGCGACCCATTCCATCGATGGGCAGGCCCTGGTGAACAACGTAACCGGGCTCGCGAAATCAGCAAAGGTATTCGGCGTTCCTGCCATTTTGACAACCGTTGCGGCGGAGAGCTTCAGCGGTCCCATTTTTCCGACGATCCAGGCGGTATTCCCTCAATATAAACCTATCGACCGGACCACCATGAATTCCTGGGAAGACCCCAAGGTCGTGGAGGCGGTCAGGAAAACGGGGCGAAAAAAGATCGTTATGGCCGCTCTATGGACGGAGGTCTGTCTGACGACCGCCGCACTTTCCGCCATGGATGAGGGATATGAGGTCTATATCGTCACAGATGCTTCCGGCGGAGTAACTGCGGAAGCCCATGAGATGTCGATCCAGCGCATGATCCAGGCTGGAGCCGTACCGATGACCTGGCTCCAGGTGCTCCTCGAATGGCAGCGAGACTGGGCTCGCACCGAAACCTACGACGCGGTAATGGCTGTGGCGAAGGAACACGGCGGAGCATACGGCCTCGGCATCGGCTACGCCAAGGTCATGTTTGGAGGGCATGAAGCAGAACAGCGGAAAGCGGCCTGATAGGGCCGCCTGGGCAACCGGCAGACTCTAAAAATGTGCTGTTTGGAGACCCTGCTCTCGGAAAGGAGAGACTTCTCGTGGAAAGTACAGGGTTGACGGATAAGGGCTTAACCGAAAGAGTTCTTGGCGCGTATTCGAGAATCGAAAACCCAAGGCTCAAATTTATCGTCTCCGACCTGATCAGACACCTGCACGAATATGTGAAAGACACCAAAGTCACCGACCAGGAATTTGAATTCGCATGGGACTTTTTGAAAAAAATGGCGGAAATGACCGGTCCCGAAAGGAACGAGTTTATCTTGCTCTCGGACGTGATAGGAGTGAGCCAGCTTATTGAAACGCTCAATCACGAGGTCCCCGACCAGCCTGTTGGATTCGCCCTGGTTGGCCCTTTTTTCCGCGAAGGAGCACCCTTTCGCGAAAGAGGCGCCTCAATCGCCAGTGCGGATACCCCGGGCACCCGCGTCAGAATCTCGGGAAGGGTGCTGGATTTTGACAATACAACCCCGATCAGCAACGCTGTCATCGATATCTGGCAAGCAGGCATCAACGGCCTTTATGAAAACCAGGATGAGAATCAGCCCGACTACAATTTGAGGGGTCGTTTCAGAACGGATAAGGCTGGGACATTCGAGTTTGTGGCGCTGATGCCGACCGCGTATCCAGTGCCTGTCGACGGTCCCGTCGGCAAGCTGCTGGAGGCGGCAAAAAGGCCTCCCATGCGCCCTGCACATATCCATTTCATCGTAACGGCGCCGGGTCACGAAACTCTTGTGACGCAGATATTCGTGAAGGGCGATCCCATGATCCCGGAGGATGTGGTCTTCACGGCCAGTGAGAACATGATCGGGGACTTCCGGAAGGACGGCGACTATTTCATGCTCGATATAGATTTCCCTCTGAAGCGGGGCGAATCGAGAATGCCGAAAGCCCCGGTTCCGGCTGAGGGGGGACACCATGGATATCACTAAATTGATCGTCGGTACCTGGAGACTGGTACATTCTATCGAACTTGAGTCAGGGAAGAAAGAATACCCGTTTGGAGAGGATGCCATCGGCTACATCTACTATGGCGATGCAGGAATAATGGCAGTTCAGATCAGCAGAAGAACCAGAAGAAAAGCCGACGATGTTTCGGACCTCAAACGCGATTATCTGGCTTACTTCGGCAGGTACGAGGTCGATCCGGAAAGACAGGTCGTCCGCCATTTCGTCGAGGGGCAACTCTTCCCCGGCGATCACCCCGGAATTTTGGAAAGAAAGTATCGATTCGATGGCGATTTTATGACGTTGAAGCCACTGGACGGCACCAATCGCGAGATTGTCTGGCAGCGAGTGCGCACTGAATCAGCAGCAAAGGCAGCGTAGAACCCTCGCCGGCATTCGCGATGATTCGGCCGGGCGTGGCTCATTCGAAGCAGCCACGCCTGCTTACGATTGCACCCCCTCGCCTGAATAATTTTTAAACTTCCTATTTTTCAGTCAGGCCGATTCGAACGCCTGTCTCCACGCTTGGACCCCTCCTTTCAAAGCCGATACGTTCGGGTATCCCATTTCAAAGTATTTGGCCGCCTGACCGGCAGCCGTAGCTTCATGGGGTCAGGCGCAATAGAAGATTATTTCCTGACTCTTTTCGAGTGAAGGCAGCTTGGCCGTGAATTCTTCCAGTCGTATGGCGCCTTGCAGGCGATTGGCGTTAAACTTTTCCTCACCCTCATAGCCACAGACCAGAAGGGCTTTCCCGGATATTACCTTCCGCCGGGCATCATCCGGTTCGATGCGTTGCACTTCATTGGCTTCCATTTATATGGTACTCCTTTTTAACGAGGGTAGATTCATGTACACTCAAATACATTTAAGGACGATGTCACCGAAATGCGATGGATTAGAGAGAACAACCCCTCGTGAGGCGGCATTGTCACGGAATCTCTCGAAGCCGGAGGCCTGAAGGTTGGGTTATTGTCTAATTTGGGCAGAGCGTCGATTGAAGGAGATTACGAATGCGGTATTACTTTTTTGGGGACATACACGGCAATGTGGATGCACTCGATGCCTGTCTGAAGCACCTGGAAAAGGAAAAACCGGACAAGGTATTCTGCCTGGGCGATCTTGCGGGTTGGCTGCCGTTCGGGAACGAGACTTTCGCACGCATGCAGGCGGCCGGTTTCCCAACCGTTGCGGGTAATCACGATCTCCTGATTGCGGGCCTCATCACCGACAATCCGGCCCAGATCGACCGGATGCAGGCAACCGCTTATAATGCCGGATTGCTTTTTCCCATGCCGGGGGCGGTGGATTATATCCTGGGGTTACCGCTCTCCCTGCAGGAAAGCGGGTTCACGGTCGTGCATCATTCCCCTTTCAGCCTGCCTTCCGGAAAAAACCCTGTGACCATAGCCAGTTTCAGCTATCTCGACGATTCCGCCCTCAGGGAATCCATACCCGCCTGGCGGGACTATCCCGGGCGGATCATCTTCAGCGGGCATGACCACGTTCCAGCCGTCTATGAACTGCCGGACGGGGGCGATGTGAAGGTTCACGGCCCTGGCGGCGGAAAATCTCTGGTGGTGCGGGTCGGGGAAAATTCCCGGTATTGGGTGAAAGCCGGGAGCGTGGGTGGGCCATACCGCGACGGAGCGCCCCTGGCAAACTCCGTGCTGTACGATTCCAACAGGGAAACGATTACCCTCTTTCGCATTCCCTACGATACGAGCCGGACATGCGACCGGTTGGCTTCACACCGGTTTGGCCGCAACCTGCCCACCCTGCAGAAATATATAGCCCTCCTCAGGAGCCGGCCTTCGGGGACGGAGTGACGGCGGCAATGTCACGCACAGCCTGATTTACGGTCTTGAACTCATGCGGAAACCAGGTGCGCAGAAAGCTGTTGTCGGCAACCAGTTCCGGCGGGTCTCCGGGGCGAATCGGTTCTTTCTGCACATTGACCCGCATCCCCAGTTCTTTTTCGACCACCGCGAGCAACTGGCTGACCGATACCCCCGAACCCGTTCCCACATTGGAAACGAGCTTTTCCCGGCTGGAGAGCGTATCGATTGCCCTGATATGCGCCTGGGCCAGGTCCATTACGTGGACGTAATCGCGGACCGCGGTACCGTCCGGGGTAGGATGATCTGTCCCGAAAAGTGAAAACGACCCTCCGGTAAAGGCAGCCTTGATGAGGTTGGGCAAAACGTGCGTCTCGGGCTCGTGCCTCTCGTAAATTTCCCCCTCGGGATCGCCCCCAATCACGTTGAAGTAGCGCAGCATCGCATAACGAACCCCGATAACGGGTGCAACCGTGGATATCACCTGCTCGCAGATCAGCTTGGAACGCCCGTATGGATTTGTAGGCTCCTGCCGATGATCCTCCCGGATGGTGGGGGTCAGCGCGTTCCCGTAGGTTGCGCAGGAGCTCGAGAAAACCAGCACTTTCGTCCCTGCGCGCTTCATCGCTTTGAGCAGGCAGATGGTTCCGTTTACATTGTTGTCGAAGTATTTTTCGGGAAGCCGGGTCGATTCCTCCACGTAAGCTTTGGCAGCAAAATGAATGACCGCATCTATCCGAAAACCGGTCAAAACCCGGAACAGAGCTTCTTCATTCCGGATATCTCCGAAAGCAAAGGGGCCGAACTTCACCCACTCGGCCCAGCCGTTTGAAAGGTTGTCGAAAACGATCGGGTTATGACCCGATTTCTTGAGGAGCTTTGACGTGTGAGAGCCTATATACCCGGCTCCACCTGTAACGAGAATATTCACGCGGCCTCCAAAATTGATATGCAGTTTTTTCTGGTTGTTTTTCCGAACCCGGGGCATTGCTACCCGGTTCGGCGGTATATATACATTATTTCGATACCTTTGGCAGGAATAAAACATTCCCGTTAGTCAATACGGCATCCAGTTGAGTTTTTCCCGTAAATGGGTAAGATTGAGTTTTAATTTATGGACACGAATCCCGGACTTCGATACCTGGAACGACATGGACGATAAATCACAGTTTATTTCGGTACACACCCTGACTAATCGCTTCGAAGCGGATATCCTGATGGAGGCGCTGGAACAGGAGGAAATCCCTGCGCTTCTCAGGCGTTTCGAAGAAACCCCGTATACGGCTCTTTTCATTCCCCAGAAAGGTTGGGGGCGCATCATGGTTCCCCGGGAGGCGGAAAGCCGGGCGCGCTCGATCATAAATGCCCTTGTAGAAAACATCCGGCATTCCGCGCCCCAAAACCCGACTTCGACAATAGACCCTGAATTATGGGAGGCATTGCGGAAGGCCGACCCACGGGAAATCACCGGAAATGCCGTGGTGGAATACAACCCCGAGGAGAATGTGTATATCGTTCCATTCTTCAACTCGGGTATCCTGTGCTACCCGGGTGAAGAGCGCATCGAGGTTGCAGGGTTTCCGGACGAATTTTCCAGGGATTTTCAGCTCTGCCTGGTCACTCTGCACTACCTGCTGAGCGCCCGGAATGTTGAACTCTCCCGCAAATGGGTGAGCGAAAAAGACTTCCCATCGGGAACCACTTTCTTTCGCGGTCCGCACGTGCTTCCGGTGGCGTCGCTGGTCGAAACCTTCGAGGCGCGTCCCGATATCCTCGACCGTAGCGCCCGCGCAATCGGCGGAGAAAAGGTCAACCTCGGGGACCTGTCATACCGGTTCTGGGTCCTTCCGCGCATCCCCGTTCTCATCATCTGCTGGTTGGGAGACGATGAATTCGAGGCCGCATTCCACATCCTGTTCGATGAGACGATCTCGCAGCACCTGAGGTCCCTGGACCTGATCTGGGCGTTTGCAAACGTGTTCGCCGGCATTTTGATCCAGGCATCCACATCCGCTTCGGAAGGCGGACAGGATGCCTGAAAATCTCCGTCTCATTTCCCTGGCTCCGACGCAGACGGAAATTCTCTGCGCTCTGGGAATGCGTCCTAATCTGGCGGGCGTTACGGAAGACTGCGATTTCCCTGAATCGGTCAAATGCGTACGGAAATTCGGCTCGTGGTATTCCCCAGAGATAAAGGACATAGTTGCAGCGCGTCCGGACATGGTCTTCACCTTCGGTTCCCACCAGGATGAGGTGCGGACCGTTTTGGAGGAATCCGGCATCCGGGTCTACCACAGCGAACCGGAAACCATTTCGTCTTCCCTTGAGTCCATGCGGGACATAGCTCGCCTTCTGGACAGGGAAGACGCCGGCGCGAAGCTGACGGATTTACTGGAAACGCGGCTTCGCAGGATTTCCGAGATTCTGGGAAATGCGCACGGGCGCAGGATACCGCGAGTACTGCGCATCATGAACTGGGACCCGCTCATTGCACCGGGCCCGGGAGCATTCCAGCACGACGTGATAGAATTCGCGGGAGGCCGGAACGTAACGAGGGACGGACCGGCCAGTTATTTCGTATGCAAACCGGAGGAAATCCGCGCAAAAGACCCGGACATTATCTTTTTCTGTGAACCCCACATCCGCAAACTGCTCGAACAGGACGCTCAATGGAGGAACGTGAGCGCGGTGCGCGACGGACGGATTTTCGTCTATGACTGCGGCCTGACATGCCGTTCAGGTCCCAGGATAGTGGATATGGCCGAGGAATTGAACAGGGCGGTTATGCAGTTCGCCACGGGCGCATAGCCGGCCGTTAGAGCATGACGACAAATCGGGGCGGGAGGAATGACATGAATATGGATCGGGCGATTTTCGAACTGAACACCAGCGTGGAAGCCACTTCACTTTACATTCTTTTGTGTGCGCTCATGGACATGGGCAGGCCCCCAACTCTCGAAGAAGCGCTGCCGAGATGGAGCGGAACGGAAGAAACCCTGACGAGCGCCGCCGAAGAACTCATACGCAGATGCGTTCTCTGCGCAAGCCTGCCCGTTCCCAGGGAGATGCATCTTCACCCCAACACCCGGGATAAATGGTGCTAGCGGCCCATTTCATTGGCCCTGGCCCAGGAATCCTTTGATCTTGCCGTGCCGGATCTTCCCGGCCTCGAGGTACTCGGCTGCCATTTCCACGTAATGAGACCAACTGCGGCGGATCATTTCCCGGTCCGCTTCCGTTGTCTGTCTCTTTACCGAGGCCGGAGCCCCCATCACCAGGGAACCGGGAGGAATCTCACACCCGGGAGGGACAAGCGCTCCGGCCGCAACGACCGAACCGGTCCCGACTTTGGCCCCGTCGAGGATGACGGCTCCCATGCCGATCATGCATTCGTCTTCTATGGTGCACCCGTGCACCATAGCCTGGTGCCCGATGACAACTCTGTTGCCGATTTCCAGCGGATACTTCGGTCCGGTCACATGGAGCGTACTGTTGTCCTGCACGCAGGAATCCGACCCGATTCGTATGTAGTGGACATCACCGCGCACCACAGTGTTGAACCAGATGCTGCTCCGGTCACCGATCACTACGTCGCCGACAACCCACGCCCCCGGAGCGATAAAAACGCCTTCGGCAATCCGGGGGAAAGATTCACGATAGCCCAGGAGACTCATTTTATTTTACCCCGGCCTCCTTTCGCGTTTTCAAACCAAGAATTTCGGCAACCGCGTCCGAAGCATAGCGGACGAACTTTCCGAAATCGTCGGGTTCGAGTTTGCCCGCTGCCGGATTGGGCACCGACTTGGGCAGGGTGACGGACAGCGGGGCGTTTCGCAATTCGGCCCTGGGGACAACCTCGAATTCGGGCTCGAACCTGTCGGAAAAATACTTTTCCTGGAAGACCGCAAACTTGAGCGCATGGGCGGTGGAATCGAGGATCGCCCTGCGATTCGGGTCGACCTTCTTTTCGGCGACCGCTTTGCGTATCCCCGCCAGGCATTCTCCCCCCTGGGTACAGGCTATGTGGCCGTTGCGATTGGCAACGAGCATCGAATCCATGATCTCCTGTTCGCTGATTTCGACTACCCGCACCGAATCCTGGCCTGCGATCCCGCGGTATTTCTCGACAAGATTTATGACCCGGGGCATGGATACGGGATTTCCGATCATCGCCGCCTGGGCGACGCTGGGCCGCACGGCGACGGGTCGGAATTGCCGCCTGGCAGCATCGGGTTCGATATAGTAGAGATAGACCGGATTGGCATGTTCGGACTGCACCCCGATCACCGCCGGCAGCGCATCGATTACGCCCAGGTCGTACATCTTCAGAAAGCCGGCCATTACCGCAGTTATGTTGCCGGCGTTTCCTATAGGAACGACAACTGCAAGGTCTCCGACTTCATAGTCGAAAGCCTGGGCTATCTCGTAACAGTACGACTCCTGGCCCAGGATGCGCCATGCGTTTTTGGAATTCATGAGGGCAACGGAGAAATTCGCCGAAAGATGCTCCACCACCTTCATGCAATCGTCGAAGACCCCCGGCAGCTCTATTACCCTGGCGCCGTTTCCGAGCGGCTGCCCCAGTTGCTGCGGGGTCACCTTTCCCTCAGGCAGCAGAACCGCCGATTTTACATTTCCGGAAAGATAGGAGGCATACAGGGCGGCGGAAGCGGAGGTGTCACCCGTGGACGCGCATATCGCAAGCACATCCCGAACACCTCGCTTGTTTATGAGAAAGTTGAGATAGCTGAAGGCGCTCGCCATACCTCGGTCTTTGAAGGAGGCGCTCGGGTTCTGCCCATCGTTTTTGAAATAGAAGTGAATCCCGGCCCATTCCTTCATCACCGCATTTGCCGCCACAACCGGGGTGTGCCCCTCTCCGAGACACACGATGTCCTCCATCGGGATGATGGAACCGATCAATTCGTGGAAGCGGTATATTCCGCTAAGCGCCGGATGCCGAATCATGCTGCGGTAATCGAACAGCTTGCGCCATCTTTCCCCCGGAACCTCTTTGAGCCTGTCCCATTCAGCATCTTCGATGAGAAGGACCGTGCCGCATTCCGGGCAGGTGTAGAGCAGTTCCTCAATACCGAACCGGCCGCCGCATCCGAGACACCGGTACAAATAGCTTCCCCGAACCTTCGGAATGAGATCGGCCTGGATCTCCGAAGGGAATCGATCGATTTTCATCCTGGAACTCCTGGACTCCTGATTTGCGGCCGAGCCTGTACCAGTGCCGAATAGCCGGCCGTAGAGACTGAATCGGCAATGCAAGTATCAAATATTCAGTCTGAATAATCAAGGGGCTAATAGGCCCGGGGCGGGAGAGGATGAAGGGCTGGGATAATCACGGCCTCCCATGTTGTAAAAATACTACATAATCGAAGCAGACCGTATCTTTTTTACAACACTATCTATTTTCACCCCAGACTTGATTTTTGACAGCGATCCGGATAAAAGCGCCTGCAGTCTGCTTCCGGGGGCTTCGGCGCTCGGCAGCATCCGGTCCTGCCAGTTGGCACGGAAGATGCTTGAAGGGCCGCGAGGAGGGGAAAAGGGGCGTGAACTACAGAATGAAGAAACAGCATACTCTTGACCATGAGGTGTGGTGCGGGGGGGTTGGCCTGCATACCGGCCTCAGGGTTTCGTTGAGACTGAAACCGGCGCCGGCGGACCACGGAATCCGCTTCAGCCGAACAGATATCTATAATCATCCGACCATTCCGGCTCACTATAATCATGTCGTAAACACTTTCCAGGCCACAACGATCGGCGTCGGCGGCGTCGCTGTTTCCACCATTGAGCACCTGATGGCTGCCCTGTACGCCAGCGGCATCGACAATGTCCTCGTGGAAGTTAACGGACCGGAGATCCCCATTTTCGACGGCAGCGCCGGTCCCTATCTTAGCCTGATCAATAAGGCGGGCATGCGGGAGCAGGATGCCGAGCGGAAGTGCCTGGCAATAAAGAAACCCATCATCACTCGAAACGGCGATTCCTATATCAAGGCAATTCCGTCCGACCAGTTCAGGATTCGCTACCTGATCGATTTTCCCCACCCGATGGTTGGGAAGCAGGAACTTTCCTGGACGTTTAAAAACGGGAGTTTCGGGAAAGACATCGCCCGGGCGAGAACTTTCGGATTCCTCAAGGATATCGAAAAGCTTCAGACCATGGGACTGGTGCGGGGCGGATCGCTTTCCAACGCCGTCGTGTTCGGCGAAGACGACCTGCTCAACGTCGGCGGCTTTCGCTATGCCGACGAGTGCGTACGCCACAAGATCCTCGACTTCATAGGCGACCTGGCCCTGACCGGCATGGCGGTGTTGGGCAGTTTTGAAATCCGGAAAGCCGGCCATGCTCTCCACAGCCGGTTTCTGAACCAGATCATGGCGGGCTCGGGTTACAACGGCTACCAGCCCGTTCCGACCCCGGCTGCCTATGTGCCGGCTTCCGCCGTTTCCATAATGCCGAGCAGATTGCCGCAAAATAATCTGCTCTAACAGAGAAGACCACTCCGACATCACAGCGCCCCCCCGGGGGCGCTTTTTTTCTTTAGTTCCAGCCTTTCCTGCATGCCTGGTTTCCAGCTCCCCGGGAGAATAATTAAGATTAAGAGGAATGCTCCCGTTCACACCGTCTACAGAACGGCAGCAAGTCTCGGATGATGAAAGGGAACACTATGGCATCTTCCGGTCCTGAGTCCAATTTTGCTCGCATTACCGAGCGCAACATACGCGCCCTTCTCCGCAGGCGTAAAATGGAGGCCGAACGGCAGGGCTGGCAGAACCGGCTGGCGGACGCCATAACCCGGTTCACCGGAAGTATGGCTTTTGTCTATATTCACCTTGCTTTTTTCGGAAGCTGGATCGTGTTCAACCTTCCCTGGTTCCACAGCCTGCCCAAATTCGACCCGACGTTCGTAGTGCTCGCCATGTTCGCCTCCGTTGAGGCGATCTTTCTCTCCACCTTCATCCTCATCACTCAGAACCGGATCACCGAAATGGAGAACAAGCGGGCTGATCTCGATCTGCAGGTGAGCCTTCTGGCCGAGCACGAAATAACCCGAACACTGTCGCTCATAGCCGCCATTGCCGAGAAGATGGGCATCGAAGAGGCAAGAAATCCGGAACTGGAGGAACTCGGGCAGGATATTTTTCCCGAGGTAGTGCTGGACAAAATAGAAGAAACGGAAACGAGGATGAAGATAGGCGATCGCGCCCGTGACTGATTCCCCGGTAGGACTTCAGAAGACTTTCTCACCGCTGTATCCGGTCAGTTCCACGTAGCCTTCGGCAGATACCGTCCTTCCCTGCCCGGCCGTTCCCCGCGCGCTTACACTCCCCTCCCAGTAGGTCACCCGTGTGCTCTCGGGGGTTTGCATCTCCTGGTCGGCAAGGTTCGGCTGGATCTCCAGCTTCAAATCGATCGGGACAACCTCCAGCAGCCAGGCGGCCGGATAGGTTGCTCCCGAATGCGGGCTTTTCCAGGTCTTGAGCGGCTCGATCCGAAAATCCGAGGAAGACAGGTGCACGGTGCGGCCGTCTTT